>JAFDIX010000001.1 GCA_019307805.1 Deltaproteobacteria bacterium
TACCAAAAGGTATGGGTGCCTGCCGCAGGCGGCTTGGTGGTTGGCCCCCTCGTCTATTTCCTGGCCCGGGAAGCAAAGGGACATGGGGTTCCGGAAGTCATGGAAGCCGTTGCCCTGCGAAGTGGTGTGATCAGAAAACGCATCGTTCTTGTGAAGTCCCTGGCCTCGGCCATCAGTATCGGCACAGGGGGGTCCGTTGGAAGAGAGGGGCCTATCGTCCAGATAGGGTCCGCCATTGGCTCCAGCCTGGGGCAGATCCTGGGTGTTTCAGGGGATCGTATCAGAACCCTTGTCGGATGCGGTGCTGCAGCCGGCATTGCCGCCACCTTTAACGCTCCCATTGCGGGCGCCATGTTTGCCCTTGAGATTATATTGGGCGAATTTGGATTGACCACATTCAGTCCCATTGTGATTTCATCGGTTGTGGCCACCGCCATCTCTCGCTATTTTCTCGGAAATGCCCCGGCATTCATTGTGCCCTCTTACCAATTGGTCAGCGGATGGGAGCTACCACTGTATGTCGTCCTGGGAATATTCTGCGCTTTTGTGGCCGTTGCATTTACGATGGTTCTCTATAAAACAGAGGACCTTTTCGATAGCCTCAAGTTTCCAGAATATCTCAAGGCCGTCCTGGGCGGTCTTATCCTGGGAGTCATGGCCCTCCTGTTTCCGGAGATCCTGGGGGTGGGTTATCCAGCCATGGACCTGGCCCTGGCAGAGAAACTCGCCTGGTGGGTACTCCTCCTCCTGGTGGGGGTGAAGGTCCTGGCCACCTCTATTACCATCGGTTCCGGCGGTTCGGGAGGGGTTTTTGCGCCATCACTCTTTTTGGGTGCCATGGCCGGCGGTTTTTTTGGATGGGTGGTGCATCAGCTGTTCCCCATGGTCACCGCTCCGCCTGCCGCCTATAGCATTGTGGGCATGGCCGCGGTCGTCAGTGGTACCACTCAGGGCCCTCTGAGCGCCATGCTGATCCTCTTTGAGATGACCGGGTCCTACTTGATTATTCTCCCTCTCATGATTGCCTGCATCATCAGCACCCTGATGAGCAGACACCTCAAAGAGGAATCCGTCTACACCTTGAAACTGGCAAGGAGGGGGGTGAATATCAGGGCGGGGAAGGAAATCAATGTCCTGAAGTCCATTCCTGTCGGCGATGTGATGACCCATGCGGTGGAAACGATTCCGGAAGGTCTCCCACTGGGAGCCATGACAGAGATAATTTCCAAAAGCAAATACAACAGCTTTCCAATGGTGAATGAAACGGGGCACCTCATAGGTATCCTTTCCTACGTGGATTATGGTGAGATCATCTTTGATGAAGATTTGAAGGATTTGGTGGTGGCAGAGGACATCGCCACAAAGGATGTGGTTGTCATCAACCCTGATGAGAGTCTCTATGACGCCTTTGAACGGATATCTCTGAGGGATTTTGCCCTGCTGCCGGTGGTATCTCCCCAGGATCGGACCAAACTCCTGGGTGTTCTCTCCCGAGGGGATATCATTTCGGCCTATAACAAGGCGGTTATCAAGAAATCGGTTTTTAATCCCTAGGAGGCTGCCGGAAAATCCCCATCTGCCGTTCGACAGGCTCACCACGCAAGGCGAAAGGCATAATAAACAGAAAAGAGGAATTGGATTATATCATCCCTTGTGCCGTTGGCCCTATGCCGTGGGCCTTTTTCATACTTAGGGTTCGCGCAAAAATAAGTTCGCAGAATTGGCGCCCGGATTTGGGTCAGATTTGGTTGCCCCGATTGAGCAAAGCCGCAGGAATAGTAGTACTATTTCGAGGATTTTGCGATTGAGGTGCAGGCAAAGATGACCTGAAGATGGGATGCGAAAATGTGAAGATATTTTTTCGCGAGCCCTTAGGGTCGGCACCGCCTGCAGGGGCTGAAACCATTCCAAAAGGCGTCCCGCCGGTTCTCAAATATCTTTACGTTCCGGGGGTCCGTTTTTCTGCCGAAGAGACAGGTTGGTCGGTGAAAACGGAAAGACTTCCTATTGCCTGTATAGTAGGACTCCTGCCGGGCTATCTTTTTTTGCCAAATGCCCAGACCCATCGCCATGGCCCGCCTTTGACAAGACAGCAGCAAAGGGAAATGCCTCAGGTTTGGGCTGTGGACCATAACATGGGCGAATCCTCTCTCCAGCAGGAGCGTGTTCACCATTTCCCCATTTGCCCTGTACACATAGGCGAGGAGACGCCCGTAGGCATCCTCTTTCTGCAAGTCAAATTCGAGCCTGACCTTCTGATTGAGGACAAGGCCTCTGTTGTATTTCCTTGCGGCATAGGCCATAAAATCACTCTTTTGACCATTATGTCGGATCTCGGGGGTATCGATTCCGAGATATCGAACCCGGTCTCCGTTTTTCAGAAGAATTGTGTCCCCATCGAAGACAAACACGGTAAGACCATGCTGAGGATAGGCTGGGGCTGATCCCAAGAGGACGGCAATCCAGGCCATAATAAAAAGTTTCAATCCCATGGGTTTCAGTTGTGCTTAATTATTCAGAATAGAGCTTGGAAAAAATCAATAAAATTTAAATATTTAAAGATAGTACATTTTTATTTACTATGAGCCGTTTTTTTGTTGACTTCATTGATTTTAGGTATTATAAACCACTATAAAGTCCTTAACAATGAGTAATGCTGGTCAGAACATATATTGAGGAGTATATTATGCCCCAGATTATGACTACCAAGGAACTGGCCAAGTACCTAAAGTTGCATGAAATTACCATTTGTAAGTATGCGGCTGAGGGGAAAATTCCAGCTATACGTATAGGACGTGTTTGGAGATTTGACAAAGAGGCCATTGATAAATGGATCAGTGGAGGGCAGAAGAAGTAAATATGAACAGCCCAAAAGACACCCAGGAAATTCAACTCGCCCTCCACGACAAGACAGGCGCCCTCCTTATGATAGACAAAAGAGAGCGGCGACTTGTGAAAGAGCTCCTTGCCATTACACTGAAATCCAAAAGTTCCCGAGAATGGATCGTTAAGAAACTGGGAAGCGAGTATATAGAGATCGCGGAAAAACTGCTTAAAACCATGGGAGGAAGCCTCTAAAACCAAAGCTGTCGCAATAAATGGGGATCACCCATAGAGGAGGTAGGGGCTTCGCCAGTGATCAAACTCCTCAAGCGGTGGACCCCACATTTCTTTGAGCTCCAGAGTATCCATTCCACTTTCTACCCCTCTCCTGAGGGAAGCATCTCCTAAAATCAAGTCTATTGGCATTCTGTCGAAAACGTATTCGTAGGGGGGCTCTTTCCATGCGAATTCGCTGCCGTGGGTCCGGATAATGGCCTCCAGCAGGGCGATTGAGAGGAGATAGGGACGAAAGGCGTGGGAATCCAGGACATGGAGCATGAAACCCCGGCATATCGACCCGGCCCATTTGTGGAACGTTGGACGGAAGGAGATTTCCTGCAGGATGCACCCTTTGAGGACTTCCGGAGGCAGGTTTTCCCTGATCCTCTTCGGTTCCAGGTAAGGTGCACCAAAGATCTCAAAAGGCCGGCACGTGCCTCGCCCTTCGGACAGGTTGGTTCCTTCCCATATCACCTGTCCGGGATAGACCCGGGCAGTCTCTGCCGTTGGCATATTGGGCGAAGGCATAACCCATCTCAGACCGGTATCCTGCCATTGCATGGCCCTTCGCCATCCTTTCATGGGAACCCACTCCAGATCGCAATCCACCTTGAAGGCGGCCCTCAACGCCCCGGCCATTTCTGCCATGGTCAAACCGTGCCTCATGGGAAGGCCGAAGACTCCAACAAAGGAATAGAACTCCTCCTGCAAGAGATTTCCCTCAAGAATAGTACCACCCAAAGGATTGGGCCTGTCCAATACAATGATTTTTTTCCCCAATTCCGAGGCAATCCGCATGCAATGAAACATGGATGTTGCGAAGGTATAGACCCTCGTCCCTACATCCTGAAGATCAATGATAAGGACATCTATAAGGTCAAACATTTCTGGAGAGGGCTCTCTGGTCTGGGAATAAAGACTCCAGACGGGAATCTTCAAATCGGGATCAAAGGCGTGCTCTGTTTCAACCATATTATCTTGATCCTCCCCGCCATGGCCGTGCTGCGGACCGAAAAGGGCCTTCAATTGCCCGGGAAGCAACTGGGAAATGACCCATTTTGCGGGTATCAAACGGCTGTCCAGAGAAGCCTGATTGGATAGAAGACCCAACTTGCAGCCTTTCAAGGTGCTCCCGTATTCCTCTTTGAAAACATCGAGGCCATATGCAATTTTTTTCATTTTACAGAATCCTCATGGCATGGCCTTTCGAGGCCATTGCCCTTTTTTAGGGGGAAAATCCGATGGACAACGGTGTTCCACCATGTTAACATTACCGGTCCATTAAAGATCAACAAAATTCTGGACATTTTTGCAGGCCGTCCTCCTTTTGGCTTTCTTCTAAAGGAGGATTTTACATATCAGACTGTTCCGGAGGAAGAATGTAATGCTACTGAGTTTGATGAGAAGACATGCAAAGTCTTGGCTGATTAAGTTTTTGATCGGCATCATAGCGATCGTTTTTATTTTCTATTTTGGATATTCCTTTAATGAAAAAGAGGGCGTCAAAGTCGCGTACGTCAACGGGGAAGTCATCACCGGCATGGAGTATCAGAAAGCAAAACGGAAGCGACTGGAAGCACTCCAGAGGACCTACAAGAATGTCTGGAGCGACAACCTGATAGATGTGTTCGACGTGAAAAACAGGGCTCTCCAGGAACTGGTCGACCAGATAATCATCAGCCAGGAAGCCAAAAGGATCGGACTTGATGTCACAAAAGAGGAAATTCAGCAAAGGATCAGCGCCTATCCGGCGTTTCAGTTTAAGGGGCGTTTTGACCTGGGTCGGTATCAGTCCCTTCTGCAGCGTAACCGGATGAAAGAAGAGGACTTTGAGAAGGGAATCGCACAAGAGTTACTGCAGGAAAAGGTGGGACAGTTTCTGGCGACCTTTACCCCGGTATCAGATCAGGATGTCCTGGAGCAATATACCTTTATCAGGGAAAAGGTGAAAATCAGTTATGTACAATTCTCTCCGGAACGCTACAAGACATCGGTCAAGGTAGACCCCGCAGCCATGGAAAAATATTTTCAGGAAAACAAAGAAAAATACCGGATTCCTGAGAAGATAAAGATCACATACATCAGCCTGAACCCCGAGAAGTTTGAAGACCAGATCAAGGTGACGGAACAGGAGGTGATGGATTATTACGATGATCACCTGGAAAATTTTAAGGAGAATGACCAGGTGAAGGCAAGGCATATTCTCTTCAAATTGGAAGAGGGCGCTGACGAGGCGGAAGAAAAAAAGGTGCGCGAAAAGGCGTCTTCAGTGCTTGCAAAGGCACGCAAGGGGGAAGATTTTGCCGAGCTGGCCAAAAAATACTCGGAGGGCCCTTCCAAAGACGACGGTGGGGATCTGGGTTATTTTCCTAAAGGCCGGATGGTCAAAGCCTTCGAGGATGCGGTCTTTAAGTTGAAAAAGGGGGAAATCAGTGATCTCGTGAGGACCCCTTTTGGCTATCATATTGTTCTGGTTGAGGACGTCAAGGAGTCCCGTACCAAGGACATCGAAGAGGTGCGTGAAGAGATTACAGGAGCAGTGCGGGGGATCACGAGCATGGATTTGGCCCATGAAAAGGCCCTGTCCCTGACCGACCAGATGCCATATGACGCGAATCTGGTTTCCTTTGGTTCAAAACACAAGGTTCCATTCAAAGAGAGCGGATATTTTGCACAAACCGAGGAGATCCAGGATATTGGTGGAGATGACAAGTTGCGGCAATCCCTCTTTTCTCTCGAAAAAAACGACATCAGCGAATTGATTGAATATAATGACAAGTTTTATATCTTTCAGGTTGTGGATAAAAAGGCATCCTATGTTCCAGAGGCCAAAGAGGTTGAGGACAGGCTCAAACAGGACTACACAGCCTTTCTCGCCATGGCTGAAGCCAAGGCCACGGCGGAAAAATTCCTGGCCAGGGTAAAAGAGGGTGCAGATTGGGGCGGGAGCGCAAAGTCAGATGGACTGACGCCCAAGACCTCTGAATTTTTTACCAGGAATGGACCGATTCCCGATATCGGTTATAATCAGGGGCTTATTGAAGCCGCCTTTTCTCTCGGGGAGGCGAGGCGATACCCGGACAAGGTCTTTGAGGCAGGCAATGGCGCTTTTGTTATACGGTGGGAAGGCAGTGAAGGTATTGACAGGGTGAAGTATGAAGAAGAAAAGGAAGGCGCGCGACGTTCTCTGATGGTTGCCCGGCATCAGGCCATGTTCAGAGACTGGTTGGAAGATTTGAAGGGCAAGGCCGATATAGAAATCGTTACGCCCGTTACACGCCTATAGACCCAAATCTCTCACAGAGCCCGCTGAGATCCCAGAGATAAATGGATACAATGGTCTTTCTCTGTGCACTCTGTGTGCTCTGCGAGAGACTCTGCTGCCGGTCCTCAAGGCAATCACGCTGTAAGAGATATTTCGGGGACACTACTGCCCGGCGGCGCGAATGACATATTTTTTGTCGTTGAGGGGAAGGACATAGGTGTCGTCTTCCTCTTCAATATATTGTGCCAGTTGATAATAGGCGGGGCGCAGGAAGCGGGCTGGAAAAACGCCTTCCCTGACCATGGCATAGAGTACATTTTTCGCCCCTATGGAAAGGGTGTCGGCGCGAAGTACCTCCTGGGTGTCATCATTGAGATATAGGATAAAACGGCACAGACCTTTCCCGGCCCCCTCTTCAAATCGAACCTGCCGAATGACGAATGGGGTGTCCTCCACTTCCACATAACACCGCTCGCCGCTCCAGGAGATGATGCAACGTCCCGAAGCGTCCAGTTCCATGTGTTCATAGAAGAGCCGAATAAACTCCCGGTGGACCATTTCGGCGCCCCGGTGAAACCACCTGCCTTCCTTGTCAATATAGATGAGACAGGGCGGCACATCATTTTCAGGCATGATTTCCCCTTATTTGGTTGTAAAAAACCTGGTCCTTCCCCGCCACAGGGCGGGATTTTCAATCCAGTATAGGAATCCTTGCCCTCGGGGCAAGGTCAGAGTTCAAGCGCTTTGCCATTTGAACGACCTATTCTTCATTTAAATGGATACAGTGGGCCAGACATACGTTGTCGGCACAGGCGGGGAGGAGTCCCTTTTCGATCCGATGGTGACAAAGATTACATTTCCGGGCGATGCCCCTGGCACTGTCAAAGGAAATGGCCTCGTAGGGACATGCATCGATACATAGCCGGCAGCCGCTGCACTTGGCGTCATCCAACAGGACAATATTGTCTTCCCGTTTGGTAATGGCCTCTTCCGGACAGACTTCCGCGCAGGGCGGGTCGTCGCAGTGTCGGCAGACATGAACGTGAAAAATGAAGTCCACCCCACCTTGCTCGGTCCTGGGCCAGGCCTCTGAAACACGGATGATCTGAAGTCCGTCCGGGGTTCGGGTTTCCTGCTTGCAGGCAACCTCGCAGGTCCTGCATCCCCAGCATAATTCATGGTCTATGTCGAGTGTATATCTTTTCATGGATTTTCTCCCTCAACGGCTTTCCGGATATATTCTGCAGAGAAGCGTCCTGATATTTGTGGCCCCCATGGCCGGGTCACAACTTTCATAGGCGTTGTCGGTGAGAACATTGATATTGGACTCTGCCCAACCATGTGCGGGATCCTTTTGCTCGGGGAACCACCAGGCATGTTCCGCACTTACCACCCGGGGGTCCATCCCTTCAATAAATTTGGCCCGCTGCCTGACCTTGCCCCGGGGAGATTCGATGACCACCCAGTCACCCTCCCGAATCCCGACCTTCTGAGCGGTATCCGGGTGTATCTCCACCACGGGATCCCTGTGGAGTTCCCTGAGCCAGGGTACCTGTCGGTTTTCAGAATGGAAAAAACCGGCCATTCGTCTGCCGGTAATGAGGATATAGGGATATTCTTCGAAAAGTTCCGGCGTGCTGTAAGGGCTCTCCGGAGGTTCCCGGTGCCGGGGCAGGGGATCATAACCCCATTCCTCGAGCTTGGTTGAGTAGAGTTCGAATTTCCTGGTGGGGGTCGAAAAGCCTTTGTCTTTGTATTTATAATAGGCCACCTCCCCCCGCACATGATCCGTTTTTTGGAATTCCTGCCAGGTGATACCCATGGGTTCCAGGACATAATCAAGTCCCCCTTCAAAGCTGTTCCACCAGTGTTCTCCAATGCCGACCCTGTGGGCGAGATCATTGAGCATGTCATGATCCGAGCGGCATTCTCCAACCTGGATGATTTTTCTCCTGGGCAGGACGTATCCGTGCCTGAGCAGAAAATTCCCAAGGTAATCCATTTCCAGCCAGGTGGCAGCGGGCAATACAATGTCCGCCAGTTCCGCCGTAGGGGTCAGGAAAAAGTCCGATACCGCCATGAATTCCACCTTCTCGAGGGCACGGTAGACCTCCCTGGCATTGGCCCGGGTCATCAGGGGATTGGAACTGACAAAGAAGAGCATTTTAACGGGGTAGGGTTTTTCTTCCAGAATGGCATCCCAGACGCATTTGGGGTTGATAACGGCAAAATTGGAGGCCAGGCGGAACCTCTCACCACCCAGGCGCTTTGCGGCCTGGGCCTTGCTGAGCTGCTTGTGGGCACCGAACTCTCCAATATTTCTGACCTTGGGGGGGCGAAACAACACCTGCCCGCCGGGCGCATCGATATTCCCGGTAATGCCCATAAGGGCCATGAGGAGCCGGTTATTGTCTGCACAGTTGATCTGTTGCTCGATGGCCACACCCCATTGGATCGCAGCAGGCTTGGTGGTGGCGAAAAGCCGGGCTGCTTCCCTGATCTTTTCCCGGGGTACCCATGTGATCTGCTCCACCCTGTCGGGAGGGTATTCATTAACCCTTTTTACAAATGGATCCCATCCGTGCACGTGGTTCTCAACAAAGTCCTCGTCATAGAGCTCCTCGTGGATGATCACATGGAGCATACCAAGGGCAAGGGCAGCATCCGTGCCGGGTCGTAATTGGAGCCAGACATCCGATCGTGCTGCGACCCTGGTTAATCTCGGATCCACGGTAATCAGTTTGGCGCCCCTGTTGAGGCTCACGGAAAAGGGTTCCCCCTTGTATTCGTCGGGATTGCTGATGACGATGTTGTTGCCCCATACCATGATGCATTGCGGGTGGTTTTCGTAATCCACCACGGGATTGGACCCGCATGTAAGAATCCCGGTGGCAATGCGTGGACCATAACAGAAATGGCCCGCCGTCAGGACATTGGGGGTACCCAGGGTATTGGCAAACCGGTACACCAACCCATCGGTCTCCCTTCCTGTCCCGTATCCCATGACAATGGATTCCGCACCGCATTCATCCCTGGTTTGGTTGATACGCTCGGCAATGGTGTCCAGGGCCTCATCCCAGGAAATCCTTTCCCACTGACCGCTCGCCTTGGGCCCCACACGTCGCACAGGGTGGGTCAATCGATCCGGGTGGTAGGCTAACTGGGCTGAGGCGATACCCTTGGGGCACAGGGTGCCGTGGTTGATGGGACACTCCGGGTCCCCGGCGATTTTTTCCACCCTGCCGTCCTTCAAATAGACAAGAACCCCGCAACCGCCGTGACACATTCGGCAGTAGCTTTTTACCACCGCATCAAAACCGTAGACCTCCATCTCTTTCTCTACATTGGAGTAGGTGAATTCAGCCATATTTTTTTCTCCTTTTTCGGCCCAATCGCCAGGCCGCCATAGCTCGCGCTCACTTCTGTATCTGATAAAGAAATCACCTGTCAAGGTGAAAGACCCATTAATCAATTGCTTCTTGACAGGGTCTATTCCTTGTCCCTAGAATGTTGCAGTCCCGGAACGACCATGCGCCGGGTATTGCAAGTCTTTAGTCATTCGGATTTACTCCCGGGATTTCCGGAGAACCAACGGATCCCGGTGATTTGAAAGGGAGGATGTACCTATGGCAGATGCAGGGAAGATATTGGAGGCGAGGGACGTATCGGAGATGCCCTCAGAACAGGTTGTTTCCGATGGGAAGAAGTGGATAAAGGGTAATGAGCACCTTGACTGGGGGATGCGGAATCGGCTCTCCCGCTTGATCGGCCCGGATGGCCGCTGCCAGTTCCTTCCCATTGATCATGGCTATTTCCAGGGGCCTACGAGGTGTCTGGAACGGCCCGGGGAGACCATCAGAGATCTTCTCCCCTATGCCGACGGCCTGTTTGTTACCAGGGGGGTGCTTCGTTCCGCAGTGGATCCTGATGAGGATACACCGATCATACTGCGCGTATCGGGCGGGACCAGTGTTGTGGGCAAAGACCTGGCCAATGAAATCCTTACCACTTCGGTTGAGGAAATGCTCCGCCTCAACGTAGCCGCCGTTGGCATCTCTGTTTTCGTGGGAAGTGATTATGAGAAGGAGTCATTGGAAAGTCTGGCACTTCTTGTGAACGAATGCGAAGATTATGGGATTCCTGTGATGGCTGTTACTGCGGTAGGTAAGGAAATGGAGAAGCGAACGGCCCGCTACCTGGGGCTGGCCTGCCGCATTGCAGCCGAACTGGGGGCAAAGATCGTGAAGACCTATTACAGCCCCGAGGATTTCGACAAGGTCACCAATGGATGCCCGGTTCCGGTAGTCATTGCGGGCGGCCCTAAGTGCGAGACAGAACTCGAGGTCTTTGAATTTGTATACGACGGCATTCAGAAGGGGGCCATCGGGGTTAACCTGGGCAGGAACGTCTGGCAGAGTCCCCATCCACTGCCCATGATGAGGGCGCTCAATGGGGTCATTCATGACAACCTTACCCCAAATCAGGCGGTAGACCTGTATCAGACCGTAAAGGAGGAGCAGGGGTAGGGAGTGTAGGTATTCTGTGAGTCATGCCCTCTGGGCTTAGATCAAAGCCGGACTTTCTAAAGCCGGATATTTACATCTAAAAGGAGGATTCTAATGGCCGGACAAAAAGGGAACATAACGCCTGATTTTGAAAGGGCACTGGAAGTAGGGCGCCCTCCAAACATTGAAGCGCTTTTTCCCCACTCAAAGGCACTGCTGGTGAGCGGAAAGGTGATTGACAGGGCCATGCTGGCCAAGGGTCAAGCCATAGCCATAGCGGCCAACGGCAGAAACCATTTCGTCATTCGCGGGGCACTCGCGGCGGCCCAGCGGGCCAATGCGGGATTGATCCTTGAAATCGCCAAATCAGAAGGGGGTGCCGGTGCCTATTGTGCGGTGAATTTCTGGAATTTGGCCAGACAGGTGGACTCCATCTGCAATGAACTGGAAATTACCGTCCCGGTTGCCATTCATGCAGACCATTATGGCATAAAGAGCGATCAGGATATTGAAACGGCCAAGGTGGAAATCCCATCCATGTTTGATGCAGGAATTACCTCGATCGCCATTGATGCCTCTCACCTCCCTGATGATGAGAACCTGCTGGCAAGCATTTCCCTTGCTCCCTGCGTCCCTGCCTGGGCAGGCTATGAAACCGAAGTGGGGGAGATCAAGGGAAAGGAAGGGCTTTCTACGAAGGAAGAGGCTCTCTTCCTCATTCAAGGCTTAAATGCCCATGATATCTTTCCGGATTGGATCGCACTCAATAATGGGACCGCCCACGGCATTCAAGACAGCGATACGGGCATTCAAGTCCCCTTGACAGTAGAAATCCACGAGGTGCTCTCCCCCTACAGAGTGTCCGGCGCGCAACACGGCACTTCTGGAAATGATTCCGATCGTATCAGAAGGATCGCCCGGGAAACCCTTACGACCAAAGCCAACGTGGCCACAGCACTCCAGATGATTACCTGGGGTGTGGAGGTGAATGCATACGGCAATGCCATGTTGGATGAGAAGGGCGATTTTGTGAAAATGCCGGATGCGGGGATGTCGGATGCACTCTGGTCCGAGGTGGTTGCATATGCCGAGGCGGCCGACATCAAGGGGGGGAATTACAAAAAACTGAATCTTCCCTTTGAAAACAAGTTGTTGGGCCAGACCAGGGCGGTACGGGAAAGGATGGCCAGGGGGGTGGAAGACTTTGTCTTTACCCTTCTCACCGAGGTGTTCAATGCCGGGGACACGGCCCCTCTCGCCATTGAGGCCATCCTTGAAGCCGGGACCTATGACATGGGAGCCAAGGGAAGTCCTATCGAAGACCCCGACCAGTGGACCGAGGAAAAGATTCGGGAGCGGGGTGCCGCGATGGAGCGGGAGAAAGGTCCGGAAGGGGATTTCGACGACTAGGTTATGAAAGATAAGCAGAAAAAACATACCTGGGTCGAGGAGATTCAGGAAAATGCTCAAGTCACCGGGCTCTATCTGGCCAAGGTAAAGCGGACGGCGGTGACCAGAAAGGGCGATCCGTACCTGACCATCACCCTCTGGGCGATCGCACCGGTGAGGTGGAAGCCAGGGTATGGGACCGGGTGGAGATCTTTAGTTCCCTCTTTAAAGAAGGCGACATACTGGACATTCTGGGACATGCCAGCACCTATCGCAACCGCATCCAGCTCACATTAACCGATCTGAAGGTTGCAGAGGATGTAGGGGACCCTTCTCTTTTTCTGGAATCAACCGCCCATGATGTTGGTGAGATGCTGGGCGCCCTTCGGACGATTTTCAAGGAAATGCACGATGGGCCTCTGAAAGAATTGGTGAACAGGTTCCTGTCGGACAGGCAATTCATCTCCCTTTTTAAGAAGGCCCCTGCAGCCAAAAACTTCCACCATAATTATATCGGCGGACTCCTGGAGCACACGCTCTCTGTGTGCCAAATGAGCTTAAACCTGTCCAGGCATTATGGGCAGCTGGATGGGGACCTGCTGGTCACAGGCGCTTTTCTTCATGATATCGGCAAAGTGCAGGAATTGAAATATGACCACCAGATTGATTACACGGATGAGGGGAGGCTTCTTGGACATCTTGTCCTGGGTGTGGGCATGGTGGAGGAAAAGGTCCTCGGCATGGATGCTTTTCCCCGGGAACAGGACAATCTGGTGAAACATCTCATACTGAGCCATCATGGCCAGTTCGAGTTCGGATCGCCCAAAAGGCCTAAATTTCTTGAGGCCTTTGCCCTTCACTTGATCGATGATATGGATGCCAAAATGAACGGGCTTGGCCGCTTTATGGCGCATGATCGGCAAGATGGCGCGTGGACTGATTTCAATCGACTTTTTGAAAGATACTTCCTGAAAAGGAAGGTCACCAGTGCCGGGGGGGAAGAAAAGGCCGAGACCTCCCCGGAGGACAGGCAGGGGGCCCTTTTCTCCCAGTAACCATCATCCATGTGAAGGGCCCTTTTCTCCTCTTGTCCGGCCGGGGAGCACTCGCGGTTCCTTTCTGTCACCCTCTCACCGTTTCCGGGTTATAATACAATAATATCAGTTAATTACACAGCATTTTCAGGGCTGTTTCGAGATGCCCGGGGGAAGGTTTGGTGCCGAGATATGGGCCGGAGAATAGGCTGGAAAGGGGGTGCGGCACCCCGGCACTTTTGCTTGCGTAAAAAGGAGGCCTGTGATAAGAGGATTTGATTTATCTATAAGGTGATATGTATGGCCATAGAGGCACACCATTTTCTTGTAAAGACCACGGCTCAGACCGATATCGTCGATATCACTCCCCAGGTGACCCAGGAAATTTCTCGGTCATCCATTCAGAACGGAGCCGTTTCCCTTTTCATCCCGGGGTCCACAGCGGCGCTCACCACCATAGAATATGAAAGCGGGGCGATCAGTGACCTGAGAGAGGCTATTGAGAGGATGGCCCCGGAAGGCCTGTATTACGAACATAATGAAAGGTGGAGAGACGGGAACGGGTACTCCCATGTGCGTTCCGCCCTGCTCGGCCCATCTCTGCATATCCCCATCATCGACGGTCAAATGACCCTTGGAACCTGGCAGCAGATCGTGCTCTTGGATTTTGATAACAGGCCGAGGGAACGCCGGATCATTGCACAATTGATTGGAGAGTAGACATTTGGTAACCAGCTCCGCCCAAGATCCGCCCCAGCAGAGTAAAAAGTTGACTTTTCCAGACCCGGAACTGGTGCGGATGCTCTATGGTGAACACAATACCCACCTGGGCATCATGGAGAAAAGCATCGGGCTCTCGATTCATGTCCGGGGAACCCGGATGACACTTCAGGGGGGAGACTGGGAGGTGGAGCTGGCTGAAAAGGTCCTTCATCAGCTTTATGATCTTCTTCGGAAAAAATATCCCATATATCCCAATGATGTGGCCTATGCGATCAGGATTTTGAGCGCTGATGCGTCCGTGGATCTCAGGAAGATCTTCATGGATAGGATCTATATCTCATCAAATAAAAATGTGATTTCGCCCAAGAGTCTCAATCAGAAACAATATATCGACAGCATCAGGAAACACGATATTGTTATTGGGATCGGCCCTGCAGGAACAGGGAAAACATACCTTGCCATGGCCATGGCTATTGCCAATCTGGGCAAAAAAACAGTAAAAAGGGTGGTTTTGACCAGACCTGCAGTGGAGGCAGGAGAGCATTTGGGGTTCTTGCCGGGAGACCTCTATGAGAAGGTAAATCCATATCTCAGGCCCCTCTATGATGCTCTCCATGACATGATGGCCTTTGAAGATGCGTCTCGCCTGATCCAACGGGGCGTCATAGAGGTGGCCCCACTTGCATTCATGCGGGGACGGACCCTAAATGACTCCTTTGTGATTCTGGACGAGGCCCAGAATGCAACAACGGAACAGATGAAGATGTTTTTGACAAGGCTTGGGTTCAGTTCCAAGGCGGTCATTACCGGGGATGTGACCCAGACGGACCTCCCGGCGGGAAAACCCTCAGGGTTGGTTGAGGCCAGGGAAATTTTACAGGGGATTGAAGGCATTCAGTTTGTTTATTTTAACCGGGATGATGTGATTCGGCATCCTTTGGTTCAGGAAATTATTGATGCCTATGACAGGGTGGAGCACGGGAAAAAAAATAATAACAGGAATGGGCACTCTTCCTGAGCGGATGGAACCATGGCAGACAAGGCAAAAATAGCTCTTCACAGGCGGGGAAGATCCCTCACACAGGCCGATAGAGAAGGGACCGGAAGGTTTAAACGTCCAGGCCCCATGACCCGATGGTTTCTTGGTGATCGCCTGAAGTGGATTATCCTGCTCATTCTAAGTCCCACTATTGCTATCCTCCTGTTTCCCAATTTCCTCACCAAACCCGATGTCCACAGGATCGGGGATGTGGCTGAACGGGACATCAAGGCCTCACGGGATTTCCTCCTGGAAAACAAGGCGCGGACGGAAAAGAACCGGGAGACGGCTGTAAAGGGGGTGCTGTCGGTATATGATTTTGACAGCACTTCACTGCAGGTGGTGCCACGCATTCGGGAGGCGTTTGACATAGGAAAGGAATACGTTGCCAATGCCTCCTATACCGCCAGCCCCGACAGGGCCTCTCCCCGGGCGGAAATGAAAGGCGCTGCGAAGGTCTCTAAGGATCTCGCTGCTGCGAGAGAGCGGTTTTTCGAGATACTTGAGATTCCACCCGACAGCCAGGCCTTTGAACAGCTTGTCCAAGCGGGGTTTCCCGCCGGCGTGGAGGATGCCTCCATTCAACTGGTCACACGGGTATTCAAACGGGGTGTGGTGGGAAACAGGCAGATGCTCAAGGCGCAAATGGAGAGGGGCGGCATCATCCTCCACGACATCAACACCAAGGAAGAGGTCAAGGCCGCCCGGTTTGACCGTTTTTTTGATCTGCAAGGTGCAAAGGACTATATCCGCAATCAGAAAAAGGCCCTGAAAGAAACCTTGAAATCCCCTGAACTGGTCCCTATCTCGATGATTTTTGCCCAATCCCTCATCAAACCCAACCTGACCTACAACCAGAGAGAAACGGAATCTCGAAAAGACCTCGCAAAGCGTTCCATAAAACCCACCTATTTCAGGATCAAGCGGGGGGAAATGCTTGTCCGGGAAGGTGAGCTCATCGGGCCGGAACACATTCTGAAACTCGCCGAGGAGACGCGATCCCAGAACCCTGTTGAAATGCTGGGTCGTGTACCTGCCATGGCCGTCATTATCGGCGTCCTCTTCCTGGTAATTTATATGGTGGGTTCCATAAGTATCAAATCTTTCAAAAATGACAGGCGGGATCTTCTCTTCAGCTCCCTGGCCCTATTGGGGATGTTTCTCTTTGTTTGGGCCTTCAAATTTGTAGCCGAGGAAGTTGCCAGGGGTTTTCCTCAGTTCACACAGGAGGTATTGCTCTTCAGCATGCCGATCGCCTTGGGGGCCATGCTCATCTCGGTCTTCCAGGGGGTAGGGGTGGCGGTTGCATTCTCCCTGGTCCTTTCCGTGCTCGCCTCTCTGATTACAGGGGATCGGGTGGAATACTTCGTGTATTTCCTCATCAATAGCCTTGTGGCTGCCTATGGGGTGAGGAACTGCAGTGACCGAGGCATCTTGATCAAGACCGGCCTCCTGGTGGGGCTGGTCAACATCGCGCTCAGCCTTTCCATCGTGATGGTCTACAGCCCGCGCTTTACTGCGGATGCCATAATTGCTCCCCTTGCCGGATTCGCGGGAGGAATATTGGCCGGGGTCATGACAACGGGTATTCTTCCCTTGATAGAGATGTCCTTCGGCTTCACGACCAATATCAAACTTCTGGAACTTGCAAACCTTGACCAGCCCCTTCTGAGGGATTTCATGGTCCAGGCCCCGGGGACCTACCATCACAGCGTCATTACCAGTAATATGGTGGAGGCCACTGCCAAGGCGGTGGATGCCAATCCCCTCCTTGCAAAGGTAAGCGCCTATTATCACGACATCGGGAAAATGAAAAAACCCCTCTATTTCATAGAAAACCAGAGGCTGGGAGAAAACAGACATGAAAAGCTTGCCCCTTCCATGAGCAGTCTCATCCTGATTTCCCATGTCAAGGATGGCGTGGAACTTGCCAAGAAACACAAGCTGGGGAAAGAGATTATCGATATTATCCAACAGCACCATGGAAAGAGCGTGATCTCCTATTTCTTTCAGAAAGCAAAGGACCGGAAGCGTTCCAAGGGGGGAAAATCCATAGAGATCAAGGAGGAAGACTTTCGCTATCCGGGGCCAAAACCCCAGACCAAAGAGGCGGGGCTGGTAATGCTTGCAGACATGGTTGAGGCTGCAACAAGGTCTCTTGGGGACCCCACTCCCGCTCGCATCCAGGGACTGGTGCAAAAAATTATCAACAATGCCTTTTCCGACGGCCAACTGGATGAGTGTGAGCTCACCTTGAAGGACCTCCACGAGATAGCCAAGAGTTTTAACAAGACCCTAAGCGGCATTTTTCACCATCGCGTGGAATACCCGGAGATGGTTTCGAGGTCCGGAAGAAGGGCGCGAAATGGAAATACAGATCAGATCCAGCGGGACAATCTCGGCAAAAAAATATCCGACAATACGGAAGAGACTGAAGACGGTCTTAAACGACTTGGGCTGTCGTGAGGGTGAGTTGAGCATCCTTTTCACCGACGATAAGGGGATCGCTGAATTAAACAGACGGTATCTCGGAAAAGAAGGCCCCACCAATGTGTTGGCCTTCCCCATGTCTCCGGGTCCCCCGTCGGATGTATCCACGGGTATGCTGGGGGATATTGTGATATCGGTCGAGAGGGCGGCCCGGGAGGCTGAGCAGTGGGGCGGGTCCCATGAGGATTGTATCTACCGCCTGCTCATCCACGGAATCCTGCACCTTCTGGATTATGATCACGAAAGATCCCCTGAAGAGGCCGGCAAAATGGAAAAGGAACAGGAACGCCTGATGTCCCTGATCAAGGAGGATTGAAACCATGGCACGATTAGCCGTCAATGTGGATCATGTTGCTACCGTCCGGGAGGCAAGGGGTATTCAGGAACCGGACCCGGTACTGGCTGCAGGGATCGCTGAACTGGCAGGCGCGGATGGAATCATCTGTCATCTCAGGGAGGACAGGAGGCACATCAAGGACAGGGATTTGACACTGCTGCGCCAGGTAGTGAGGACCAGACTCAATATGGAGATGGCCGCAGTGGATGAGATGGTAGAAATCGCCCGGGAGGTGTGCCCCGATTTAGTTACCTTGGTTCCTGAGAAGAGAGAGGAACTGACTACCGAGGGTGGGCTGGATGTCAAATCAAACCCCCGACATTACGAAGAGGTGGTCGGGCGTCTGAGGGAAAAGGGAATCGAGGTCAGTTTTTTTTTAGATCCGGATCCCGACCAGATAGAGACGGCACACAGGATAGGCGCCCAGATCGTGGAAATACACACGGGCCACTACTCGGAGGCCGCTTCGGAGATGGAGTTCGGTGAGCGATTCGAGCGCATTGTCAATGCAGCGAAAAGAACAGCGGACCTTGGTCTGGCAGTGAGTGCCGGGCACGGCCTCAATTACACAAACGTGAAAAGATTCAAGGCCCTGCCCCAGGTTGAAGAATACAGCATTGGGCATAGTATTGTCTCCCGGGCTGTCTTGGTCGGTCTGGAACAGGCCGTGAAGGACATGATCGCCCTGGTCAAGGATCTGTAAATAAGATACTTGTTAGGGCGCCATTGTTCCCGGGGGCCTGAGGTTTGCCGGAGGCGGAGCCAGTGATTTACGGCATAGGGATTGACCTCGTTCGTGTGGGCCGCATAGAAGAAGTCCTCAAGCGATGGAGAGATCGGTTCATCCAACGGGTGTTTACGGAGGAGGAGGCTCGGGAGTGTCTCGGAAGGGCCTTGCCGGCCCCTTCCTTTGCGTTGCGTTTTGCAGCCAAGGAGGCATTTTCCAAGGCCGTTGGTCTTGGCATGCGAAAGGGCATGCGCTGGAGGGATATTGAAGTGTTTCATTACCCGGGGGGCAAACCCGGGCTAAAACTCCATGGGAGATCCTTGGAGATCTGTCATGAAAAAGAGATAATCGGATGTCATCTCAGCCTTTCCGATGAAGGAGACTATGGCGCAGCCGTAGTGGTTTTGGAGAAAAAAGAATGAGACTCGTCAAGGCCGCTGAAATGCAGGAGATGGATCGATTAACCATCCAGGAACTGGGAATACCCGGGATGGTTTTGATGGAAAACGCCGGCAGGGGAGCGACAAGATTTTTTCTGGAACACTTCGATCCTTCTGAAGATTCCCATGTAGTCATCCTCTGCGGCAGGGGTAATAACGGAGGGGATGGATATGTTATTGCCCGATATCTCCACGAGGCCGGATTGCAGGTGACCATCCTGGTGCTCGCCCCGCTGGAAAAGATTTCCGGGGATGCGCTCGCGAACCTCAATATCGCCAGGGGAATGGATCTGGAAATAGTGGAGGTTCCCACCCGGGAAGCGTGGCAAGGGTACGCCGCCATGCTCAACGAATGTGATTTCATCATCGACGGCATTCTTGGAACGGGCCTGAGTTCTGAGGTCACGGGTTTCTATGGGCAGGTCATAGATGGGATCAATGCGGTCGGCAGGCCCGTGATGGCCATTGACATCCCCTCCGGGCTCAATGCAGATACCGGTGAGGTCATGGGCGTCGCCGTTGTGGCTGACCTGACCGTTACCTTCGGGTTTCCCAAGTTGGGCCAGGTTATTTTCCCTGGATTGGAATATGTGGGGAGGCTTGTCAGAATTGATATAGGCATCCCGGACCATATGGCCGGGGCCGTAAGGGCCCGGTACAGAATGACTGTGCCGGATGACTTCGTGGATCTCCTTCGCTATGAAAAACAGGATGTCCACAAGGGGACCCGGGGGCATCTCCTCATCCTGGCCGGATCGTCGGGCAAAACCGGAGCCGCGACTCTGACAGCACTGGCCGCCATCCGGGCGGGTGCAGGTCTGGTCACCGTGGGTATTCCGAGAAGCCTCAATACCATCCTCGAGTGCAAACTTACAGAGGCCATGACGGTTCCTCTGCCGGAGACCCCCCAGGGGAGTCTGTCCCTGGAGGCCGAGGACGAAATTTTCAATCTCATGGATGGGAAGACAGCCCTCGCTATCGGTCCCGGGCTTTCCACCAATGAAGAGACAACGGCCCTGGTGAGAAAAATCGTCGGAAGCAACCGTCTCCCCGCGGTCATTGATGCGGATGGTCTCAATGCCATCGCCCCGGAATTGGAACTCTTAGAGGATACCGGGGAAAAGACGGTCCTGACTCCCCACCCGGGGGAGATGGGACGGTTGACCGGAATGAAGGGCTCGGAGGTGCAGGCAAAGAGGGTGGACACGGCCGCCCGATTCGTGGATGCCCATGGGTGTCACCTGGTCCTTAAGGGTGCCCGCACCCTGATAGGCGGGCCAAATGGGGATATGTTTGTGAATCCAACGGGCAACCCGGTCCTTGCCGGCGGAGGAACCGGGGATGTGCTCACCGGTTTGATTGGAGGATTCCTTGCAAGGGGATGGCCCATGACACAGGCGTCTGTGGCGGGTGTTTATTTGCATGGACTGGCAGGGGATCTTCTTGCCGAAGAGGGGGGACCGACTGGAATACTGGCCGGTGAACTCCTTGAAGTGCTGCCGGAGCTCATATCAGACTTGTGCCGGGAAGAATGGCCAATGGCATCTCTGCCTCCCCATGCAGACTTCTACCATTTCCTGTAGAGCACATTAAGACTGGCGGCCTTGGGGCGATGTGAGCGGTTCAACCGGATGGTGGAATGAGAAGTCGGGGCCTACCAGTCCCCCGGGAATGACGGCTATTTGGAAAGAAGATATCTGCATATCGAAACAGACTCGGATGAAGAGACGATTGCGCTGGGCCGAAGGCTGGGGGTAACCCTGGATGCAGGTGATGTGGTCGCCCTGATTGGGGAGTTGGGAAGCGGTAAAACATGGTTCACAAAAGGAATCGCCCTTGGCCTGGGTGTCGGAGCGCAGGAAATTATCACGAGCCCTACTTTTACCCTGATCAATGAATACCCGGGAAGGGTTCCCCTTTACCACATTGATCTCTACCGGCTTGGGAGCCTTTCAGAGGTCCTGTCGGCAGGAATGGAGGAATACCTTTATGCCGACGGCGTGGCTGTGGTGGAATGGGCGGATCGATGGCCGGAAATACTCCCCGGGCAGAGCGTGGTTGTGGAACTGACGATCATTGACGACCACAACCGGCGCATTACCCTGTCAGGCCATCACCCCAGGGCGGTTGAAATTATCGGGGCGTTGGAAGACACAGGATAATAGTGGCCCGTATCTTAATTTACTGGACCAATACAGCCAACGATTGATACAAACGGCGCAAGGCATACGGCGCACGGCGTAAGGGGGAGGAACATGATACGGTCCTCTTCCACCTTGAGCCGTATGCCTTGAGCCTTTCGCCATAGCAACCGATGGCTTACGCGTTTTCATCCAGGAATTTACGATACTCAGCACTGGTGACAAAGGAACGATAATGGCCATAGTCGTACAAAAATACGGTGGGACTTCGGTAGGTAGTCTGGAGAAGATCAGAAATGCGGCAGAGCGGGTGATCCAATCCCATGAAAAGGGGAACCAAGTGGTTGTCGTTTTGTCTGCCATGGCGGGTCAGACAGATGATCTGATTCGAATGGCACATGAGATTACACCGGAGCCCGAACCCCGGGAATTGGATGTTCTCATGTCTACAGGAGAACAGGTCAGTGTGGCTCTTTTCGCCATGACCGTCCAATCCATGGGATACGAAGCCCATTCCCTTCTGGGGTTTCAAGTGGGCATTCTTACGGACAGGCTCTACGGCAAGGCGCGGATACACGAGGTGAATCCCACACGCCTTTTGAATGGGTTGGACAAGGGCAGAATCCTGGTTGTCGCCGGATTTCAGGGAACGGATGAATCGGGGAACATCACCACACTGGGCCGGGGGGGATCTGATACCACAGCGGTGGCCATTGCTGCTGCACTCGGTGCTGATGTATGCGAGATTTTCACAGACGTGGACGGGGTATATACGACAGATCCAAATATCTGTCCCAAGGCAAAAAAATTGGAATTCATCTCCTACGACGAGATGCTTGAAATGTCCAGCATGGGTGCCAAGGTCTTGGAGATAAGATCTGTGGAGTTTGCCAAGAAGTTCAATGTTCCCATCCATGTGCGATCAACTTTCAACAAAGAGAGGGGAACCATGGTGGTGGCAGAGACAAAGGATATGGAGAAGGTGGTGGTCTCGGGAGTGGCCTATAACAAAAATGAGGCCAGGGTTACCATCACAAAGGTCCCGGATCGGCCCGGGGTCGCCGGACAAATTTTCGAACCCGTCTTCAGAGCCGGCATTATTGTTGACATGATTGTCCAGAATACGAGCGATGAGGGAAGGACAGACCTCACATTCACGGTTCCGAAAACGGATTTTCTGAAGACCATGAAGCTCGTCAGCGACGTGGCCCAGAAAATCGGCGCCGAAAAGGTCCTGGGGGACGAGGATATCGCCAAGGTGTCTATTGTTGGTGTGGGTATGCGGAGCCATGCCGGTGTTGCCCAGAAGATGTTTAAGGCCCTGGCGAATGAAACCATCAATATCATGATGATCAGCACTTCAGAGATAAAGGTATCGGTTGTCATAGAGGAGAAATATACGGAGCTGGCCGTTCGGGTGCTGCACGAGGTCTTTGGATTGGAAGATGGGGAACAGGGAGAATCATGATCGACCAACGGGGTATCTGGGCCTTTTTCTCATGGTCCTGGTGCTGCATGGTTTGGCCGGCACCGTCCATCATGCTGACCTGAAGCCATCCACGGACCGGGGGAGCACCCTTGTACAGGCAGAAGGAGATGTGCGCTTTGCCGGAGTTTATGCCTTTAGGGCATCACCCGGTTTGAAGGAACTTGTAGAAAGGGCAGGAGGATTTAAGGGAAAAGAAGGTCGAATGGCAGACCGGCAGGATACCGTCTTGCACTCCGGGGAAAGGGTGTTTTTTCGAAACCAGGGTGGGTTGACCGCCTATACCCTGGGAGAGATGTCCGCTTTTTATAAAGTCACCCTTGGGATACCCGTTTCTTTGAATCGCGAAACAGAGACGGGGCTTACCGCGCTGCCCGGGGTGGGCCCGGTTTTGGCACGGGCCATTATCAGGGAGAGGTCCAGGCGGGGCGGCTTTTCAAGGCTGGAAGATGTTGTGGCCGTGAAAGGGGTAGGTCCCCGGCTTTTCAGAAAAATAGCACCCATGTTGCAGTTATGAGGGATCGATTGTTATGAAGATGAAAAAAACCATACCTGATTGGCTCATCGGCATCCTGGTTACCCTCGTCTTTCTGTTCATCACTCTCACCGGGCAATTCGACTTTACCAATGCCATCGAGATGAAGACCTTTGATTTTCGGGCCAGACTTGCCGCACCCGCAGAGCGAAATCCAGACATCGAACTGGTGGTGATTACTGATGATGATCTCTCTGAGCTTGGCCGTTTCCCCTGGCCCCGGGATATTATGGCCAAGGGAATCCAGAACCTTTCTCTGGCTGGAGCAAGGGTCATAGCACTCAACATACTCTTCCCGGAGCCCGAAGAGAGTGCAGGTCTTGAAACCGTTAAGCATCTGAAGGAGGACTTTCAAAAATTGAACCTGGCCCAGGAAGGTCCGGGCCTCACCTTTTTACATAGCCTGTCTACGGCAGTGACTGAACTGGATAATGATGCGAAGCTTTATGCATCCATGAAAGAGGCGGGAAATGTGGTCCTTCCCATCTACTTTGATGTCACCACCAGTGGCAGGGATAAACGGGCACCGGATTTCATCGCAGGCAACTCATTCAAACACATCAAGGGGGGTGAGGATGAATGGAATGTGAGCAGTCTGTTTTGGATGTCCAACTTGAAACCCCTGCTTCCTGCTTTTGCTGAAGTCGCAGCCGGGGTAGGTCATATCAATCTCTTTCCTGATGAGGACGGATCCATCCGAAATCAGGTGCACGTCCTTGGGTATCTGGATGATATTTATTTTCCCTCCTTCGCCATATCCATCGTCAAGGCCTTCAAAGGCCTCAAGGATGAGGATATCACCGTATCACTCGGCAGGGGGATATATTTGCGTAACAGTCCCTCATCGACCACAGAGATCCCCGTGATTGACGGGCAGATGAGGACCCTCATTGAATGGAATGAGGGCCCTCAAGTGGCCTTTCATCGGACACCCTTTTCAAAGGTCTATAAAAACGAGATTCAAACGAGTCTTTTTCGTGACAAGATCGTCGTTATCGGACCCACTGCCCCGGGCATCGGTGATCGATTCGTAACGCCTATTTCCGGCCATCTCCCGGGCGTCGAGCTCATCGCAAACTCGGTGGCCAATATTCTCAACCAGCGGTTCTTTAAAAGACCGGATTGGATCCCTCTGCTGGAACTTGGATTACTCATCCTCTTCGGAATCTTTATCAGCTTTGTCCTTCCGAGAATGAGGGCAGGCACGGGGGCCATTACCACTCTGGTTCTGTTCCTCGCCTTTGGCGTGGTCGGAACAGGCCTGTTTTTCATGTATCATGTTTGGCTGAAGATCACGCCTGTCCTGCTCCTTATCATTGTCGGATACATTCTCATTATCTCAAAAAAATTCTTCATTACCGAGAAGGGAAAGGAAAAGGTGGAGGCGGATTCCGTTGAAACCAATAAGATGCTCGGCCTTTCCTTTCAGCAGCAGGGCATGCTGGATCTGGCACTGGAAAAGTTCACCAGGCT
Organism: Deltaproteobacteria bacterium; assembly: GCA_019307805.1. Lineage (GTDB taxonomy): Bacteria > Desulfobacterota > DSM-4660 > Desulfatiglandales > HGW-15 > JAFDIX01. Next base: position 24,687 of record JAFDIX010000001.1, read on the forward strand.
GCCCCTTGAGGAGGAGGGGGTCAAGGATCTTCTCTATAACCTTGGGCTGGATTTTGAGAGAAAACGGCAGTTTTCCAAGGCATTGGGCACATATCACAGGATCATCGAGGGCGGGGATAATTTCAAGGATCTGGACGACAGGATTCCCAAACTCAAGGGGGCCGAGGCCACCATGATCTTCGGCAGTGGGGGAGGCGGTCATCCCGGGGACATCGGGGCCACACTGGCTGACATGGACACAAAGCCCACACTCGGGAGGTATGAGGTGCTTGGAGAACTGGGCAGGGGCGCCATGGGTGTTGTCTACAAAGGGACAGACCCGAAGATCCACCGTACCGTTGCCATCAAGACTGTCAGGCTATCGGATTTTGACGAGGATGTCGTGGACGACATGAAGGAGCGGTTCTTTCGTGAAGCCGAATCCGCCGGTGTTCTTACCCATCCCAACATCGTCACGATTTATGATTGCGGGGAAGAGCACGACCTCGCCTACATTGCCATGGAGTACCTGGACGGCGAGGATCTGGAAGGATATACCCAGAAAGAGAACATCATGCCGCTTCGGGAAACCCTTTCGACGGTTTTGCAAGTGGCCGAAGCACTCGACTTCGCCCACGGCAAGGGTATTGTCCACCGGGACATCAAACCGGCCAATATCATGCGCATCAAGGAAACCAAAGAGGTCAAGGTGACGGATTTCGGCATCGCCCGAATCACCTCCTCCTCAAAAACCAAGACCGGGGTCATTATGGGGACACCGTCCTACATGTCTCCGGAGCAGATTGCGGGGCAAAAGGTAGACGGTCGTTCGGATATTTTCTCACTCGGAGTGGTACTTTTTGAGTTTCTTTCCGGGACAAAGCCCTTTTCAGCGGATGACATTGCCTCTATGATGTACAAGATCTCAAAGGAAAAACATCCTTCGGTCAGATCGGTCAATCCCAAGGTTCCCCAGGTACTGGATAAAATTATTGACAAGGCCCTCACCAAGGAGCTGTCAAAAAGGTATCAAAAGGCAGGGCAGATGGCGGAGCACCTCAAGGCGGTGATTCAGCGGATTGACGAGATCAAGGCAAAAAAAGAGGCCCCAAAAAAATAATCTTAATGTGTTGTCTTAAAAACAAAGGGCAATGGACTCAAGGTTTGGTAGCCGATGAATGTCAGGGTCGCAGGTAAATCCCACGTTGGATTGAAACGAAGGCTGAATGAGGACAGTTATCTCATTGCTCCCGACCTGGGCGTTTACGTCATTGCGGACGGCATGGGAGGTCACAAGGCAGGGGAGGTGGCAAGCCGTATGACCGTGGACACCATGACGGACTATTGGCGAAAGATGAGATCCAAAAGGCCCCCATCTTTCCTGGAGACCATCACGGATGATATCTCTGAAGAGGCCAAGCATCTGGTGAACTCCATCTCCCTGACGAACGCCATCGTCCACGAGGCCCAGAAGAAGCCGGAATACCACAAAATGGGTTCCACCGTGTCTGCCTTGCTTACCGAAAAGGATCGCATATGGTCGGCCAATGTAGGGGATAGCCCCATTTATCTTTTTGAAAGTGGTCGGCTCGTCCTAATCTCGGAGGAACATTCCGTAGAGGCGGAACAGAGGAGCATGGGCATCTCCGCGGAGTCCTTTGGATCCACGAACCCTTTGCTCAAGAATGTGCTGACCCGGGTACTGGGATTGAGTGAGAAGGTGCAGGTGTATATTACCAGTTTGAGGCCCGAAGAAGGCGATATGGTCATGATTTGTTCCGATGGTTTGACAAACTATTTGTCGGAGAATGCCATCAAAACGGTTCTTGATGACTTCTCCGTATCCATTGAGAGGAAGGTCGACATCTTGATCGATGAGGCAAATCGGGGGGGAGGCGGGGATAATATTACGGTGATTCTCCTGGAGGTTTTGGAAGAGGGAAAATGGAATAAGTTCAAAAAGAAATTTTCCGGCAAATCCTAGGCTTTCTTGAACCGAACCCCAAATTCCCCGTCTTTTCAGCGAACAGAAACCAAATCTGCAATGCCGGCCCGGATTCTTTACTCCTACAATACCATGGTTATTCTTGGAATAGACACCTCATGTGATGATACTTCCGCTGCAGTGGTTGCAGATGGGCGGCACGCCCTGTCCAATGTCATCCATTCGCAGATCCAATTGCACCATCCCTATGGGGGAGTCGTTCCGGAACTGGCCTCCAGGGAGCATCTCAGGAATATGGTGCCCGTGGTGCAGGAGGCACTTTCTCAAGCCGGGCTCACGTTGGGTGAACTGGATGGCATCGCGGTCACCATGGGACCGGGACTCATTGGCTCGCTCCTGGTGGGGCTTTATTATGCAAAGGCCCTGTCCTATGTCCATCAGAAACCCCTGGCAGCCATAAACCACCTGGAGGGCCATATTCTGTCCATCTTTCTGGAGGAGCAAATCCCTCGCTTCCCCTTTGTTGCCCTGACCGTGTCCGGTGGACACACCACCCTCTATTACGTGAAAGGATTCGGGAACTATGAAAAATTGGGCCAGACCCTGGATGATGCCGCAGGCGAGGCCTTTGACAAGGTGGGAAAAACCCTGGGATTGGGATACCCCGGGGGTCCTGTCATAGAAAAAATGGCCTCTTCAGGGGAGAAGGAGTGCATTCCATTTCCAAGGGCCTTACTGGCCCCGGAATCCCTGGACTTCAGCTTTAGCGGCCTCAAGACATCGGTGGCCCTGTATGTGAAAAAGTGGCAAGAGAATGGAGGGGAGACGAGCGGAGTCAGAGTGGAGGACATCGCCGCTTCCTTTCAAGAGGCGGTTATCGATGTGCTCATCAGGAAGACCCTTGCGGCGGTGGAGAGGACCGGCGCCGGCTCTGTGGTGATTGCCGGCGGGGTTGCCTGTAACAAAGCATTGCGTGAGCGATTCAGGGAAACCTTCTCGGAAAGATCCGAATCGTTTTTTTATCCGCGACCGGCCTACTGCACGGACAATGGCGCCATGATCGCTCTGGCCGGATACCACAGAATCATGGGTGGCGAAAGGGCTGATATGTCCGTCGATGTGAGATCACGATATCCCATAGAGGAACTGTCTCCCCTGTCAAATGACACGGTATAGACACCATTTAGAATAGGAAGAGATTTGAGATACGACAGGCGCATTAGATATTATTATCTGCGATTTATTCGGCTCAGAGGTGAACCCCACGAACTGGCACTGGGCATGGCTTTCGGTATCTTTGCCGGAATGATGCCTATCATGCCTTTTCAGATCGCCCTGGCCGTTACCATGGCCCTTTTATTTAAGGCGAGCAAAATCACCGCAGCACTGGGAACCTGGGTGAGCAATCCCTTGAACTGGTATTTTCTGTACTATTTCACTTACAAAATAGGCGCCGCGATCCTGGGTTTTTCCGAAACAAACAAGTTTTTTCCCTCTATTCTGGAATCTGCCCGTGAAGGCGAGGGGGCACTGGTAGTTATCGGCAAGATCGCCGGGGCCGGAGGGACCATTACTGCATCCCTTCTTCTCGGGGGGATTATCATTGGGACTCTTACGGCTTTGCCCTCCTATATCATCTTTTTGAGGGTTTTCCAGTTCGTCAGGGTCTGGCGCAGGAAAAGGAGAAACAGGAAATTTGGCCAAGACCGGATCAGTGAATAGGGTGCATGGTTTCAGACCCAAAAAAGGCCTTGGCCAGCATTTTCTCCAGGATGATGATATGGGCCGGAAAATGGTTTCCCTGGCCGGATTCAAAGGGAGTGACCATATTCTGGAAATAGGTCCGGGCCTGGGGGCCTTGACCCTCCTTCTGGCAGGTTCTGTTCACAAAATCATCGCTGTCGAAAAGGACCCCCTGCTGGCTGCGAAACTCCAAAAGCAGCTGGATATAGAGGGCATTCACAACGTGACGTTGGTTACCGGGGATATCCTCAGGCTGGATTTCGGGGACAGGCGGTTTTTCGGAGAAAAATCAATGGGGGTGATCGGAAATTTACCCTACAATATCTCTTCCCCCATCCTTGAAAAACTTATCCAAAACCGGGAGTCATTTCATAGGGCTGTTCTCATGTTCCAGGCAGAATTCGCAAAGAGAGTAAGTGCTTCCCCCGGCGGCAGGGAATACGGCGCCATGTCTGTTTTGATACAGTACTTCGCCCGCGTATCACCACTCCTTGAGGTGCCCAGGGAGGCTTTTTTCCCGGTTCCGAAAGTCGATTCCATGGTTCTGGAGCTGGACTTTAAAAGGCCTTACCCCCACAAAGCCCTGGACGAGGCAAGCTTTAAAAGAACCGTAAAGGGGGCCTTTTCCCATCGTAGAAAGACTCTCATGAATTCCCTTAAAGGCTCCCTCACTGCTTTGAGTAAAGGGGAGATTCTTGAGGTTTTGGAGCGATGTTCCATTGACCCGGGAAAACGGGCAGAGACACTGAGTATCCAAGACTTTTTAAATCTGAACGAAGCCATTACATCCCTTTCTTGACAATCTATATCTTTGTTGTTACCTATTAAAAGTTTGAGGTCTTTACCCCCGGCTCCCGTTTGTCCATCGGGCGGGTTGCCGGTTTTTTTCATGGAAGGCCTCAGGGAAACGTTCTTTTTTCTGTGCGGGATGGGTTAGTCGATGTGGATTCTCTCATACCCTGTCTCAGGGAGAGAGAACCGGCCCAGGGAGATTTTCCGATGCATCATCATGTGGTCATTGAAGGGCCTCTCGGTGTGGGCAAAACCAGTCTGGCTATGCTGCTGGCCGAAAAATTAAACGCCCAGGTCTTTCTGGAGGATGTGGAAGAGAACCCCTTCCTGATCAAGTTCTATCAAAACCCGGAGAAGTACGCCTTCCAGACCCAGATCTTTTTCATGCTCAGGCGTTACCGGGAAGCGGTGGAAGTGGGCCAAATGGATCTTTTCCAGAGGGCGGCCGTTTCGGACTATCTCTTTGACAAGGATAGAATCTTTGCAAGGGTCAACCTGGGGGATGACGAATTTTGGCTTTACGAGCAGCTGTTTCAAATTCTGAAAAAACGGCTTTCACCTCCGGATCTGGTCATATTCCTCCAGGCTACCACCGAGGTCTTAATGAAGAGGATTCGCAAAAGGAATAGAAAGTTTGAAAAAGCCATCAATTTCAAATACCTGGATAAAATAAACCAGGCCTTTAATGCCTTTTTCTTTCATTATTCTGAAAGCCCTTTGCTGGTTGTAAATGCGTCAAATATCGATTTTGTCCACGTACCGGAAGATTTTGAAGATCTGGTGGAGCATATCAAACAGATGAAAATCGGGACCCAATATTATATTCCCATGAGTTCCAAGGGGTGATCCATGGAGATCATCGACAACATTCATGAAATGCAAAGCAGGTCTGAGGCCCTGAAGATGGCGGGGCACAGCGTAGCCCTGGTGCCGACAATGGGTTTCTTTCATGAAGGGCATCTGGAACTGATGCGGGTTGGTAAAATCCATGCCGACGATCTCGTGGTAAGTATTTTCGTCAACCCAATGCAGTTCGGACCCTCTGAGGACTATGCGGAATATCCACGGGACATGGACAGTGATCTTGAAAAGGCGGAACGGGTGGGAACGGGTATCGTCTTTTGTCCAACAGCGGAACAAATGTACCCTGATGGATTTCAGACGAAGATTGGCGCGGAAAAACTCAGCGGGCGTTTATGTGGTATTTCCAGGCCGGGGCACTTTGACGGCGTCCTTACGGTCGTGGCCAAACTGTTCCATATCACAAAACCCCACCTTGCCATATTTGGGCAAAAGGATTACCAGCAACTGACCATCATCAGCCGCATGGTGAAGGACCTTAATATGGATATCCGAATCGTCGGCGTTCCCGTGGTGAGAGAGCCCGATGGTATTGCCATGAGTTCGCGAAACAGTTATTTGAGCCCGGATGAGAGGAAATCCGCCCTCTGCATGAAACAATCCCTTGATCTGGCCGGTGAAATGTATGCCCGGGGAGAAAGGCGTGTTCCAGAGATGAGGGCGGCCTTGGAAAGGATTATTCTTGACCAACCTTTCACCGAGATTGATTATGTCTCCTTCTGCCACCCCACTACGTTGGAAGAGGTGGAGGTCATCGATGGAGAAACGGTGCTTGCGCTTGCCGTAATGGTTGGAAAAACACGCCTTATCGATAACTGTATTATCGCAAAAGGCCAATAACACAAAAAAACTTTAGGAAAAGGAGTACCCTATGAAATCAGGTAATTTCCTCTTTACTTCTGAATCGGTTACAGAGGGCCACCCGGACAAGGTGGCTGATCAGATATCAGACCGAATACTGGACGCAATTCTTTCCCAGGATAAAAAGGGCAGGGTGGCCTGTGAAACTTTGGTGACTACGGGGATGGCCATCATCGCAGGTGAAATTACAACCAACGCCTATGTGGATATGCCCGAAGTGGTTCGCGATACCATAAAGGATATTGGTTATAACAACTCGGCCATGGGATTCGACTGGAAAACCTGTGCTGTCATGTCGACCATTGACAAACAGTCCCCTGATATTGCCGTTGGCGTAAACGGGCAGGGCCTATACCAGGAGCAGGGTGCCGGAGACCAGGGGCTCATGTTCGGCTATGCCTGCAAAGATACCTCCGTCTTGATGCCCATTCCTATTTTTTTGGCCCACGGTCTGACGAGACGACTCGCCCATGTCCGAAAGTCCGGGAAACTCGCCTGGCTGCGGCCTGACGGCAAGTCCCAGATCACGGTTGAATATGAGGAGGGCAAGCCCAAGCGGGTCCATACCGTTGTGATAGCGGCCCAGCACGGACCAGAGGTGGACCATGACACCCTGAGTGAAGCCATCGTCGAGGAGGTGATCAAGAAGGTCGTACCTCCGGAGATGCTTGATGACAACACCCAGTTTTTCATTAATACCACGGGAAGATTTGTAGTGGGCGGGCCCCTGGGTGACTGCGGTTTGACCGGGCGGAAGATTATCATGGATACCTATGGTGGGTTCGGATACCACGGGGGGGGCGCCTTCTCAGGGAAGGATCCTTCCAAGGTGGACCGAAGTTCTTCCTACATGTGCCGGTATATCGTCAAAAATATTGTTGCTGCCGGGCTTGCAGAGAAATGTGAAATCCAGGTCGCCTATACCATCGGTCGTGCCGAGCCGGTTTCGGTCATGGTCGGGGCATATGGAACCGGTGTTGTTTCAAGCGCCGAATTGACGGAGATCGTCAAGAAGGAATTTGACCTTCGGCCTGCCGCCGTCATAGAGAGGCTCGATCTTTTACGCCCAGTCTTTGCCAAGACCACCAATTACGGGCATTTTGGTCGAGAGCTTCCGGAATTTGGCTGGGAAAAGACCGATATGGTCGAAACGCTCAAAAAGGCAGTGAAATAACAAGAAATCCGACATCAATGCGGACATCCGACAGCCCGGACTTCAAAGGGTGGGGGTTCGTACATGACATTTGAGGGGAGAACATGGATTACGACATTAAGGATATCAACCTGGCGAAAAAGGGTCGATTGAGAATAGAGTGGGCGGCAATGAGCATGCCCGTCCTGACAACAATTCAGGAGCGTTTTACAAAGGAAAAGCCCCTTGCGGGCATTCGGCTCTCCGCATGCCTGCATGTGACAACAGAGACTGCAGCCCTTCTCAAGACGTTGAAGGCAGGAGGTGCGGACGTGGTGGTCTGCGCCTCCAATCCCCTGTCCACCCAGGATGACGTGGCCGCCTCCCTGGTGGCAGATGATGAGATACCGGTTTTTGCCATCAAGGGTGAGGACAATGCGACCTATTATGATCACCTCCTGTCGGCACTGAAACATTCCCCCGCCATTACCATGGACGACGGTGCTGATCTGGTGAGTTCCATCCATTTTATTGCCCTGGAGAGGTGGGATGACCTGAATAAAGGTGTCCGTGATTGGGCAAAGGGCCTTTCCCGTGATGAGCGGAATGCCTTCTTGTCCGGTGTGAAGGGCGGAACAGAGGAGACCACAACCGGTGTTATCCGTCTGCGCAGCATGGAGATGGACGGTGTCCTGCAGTTCCCCATCATTTCTGTGAACGATGCCGATACGAAACACCTGTTTGACAACCGATACGGTACGGGCCAGAGCACCGTGGATGGCATCATTCGTGCCACAAACAGGCTGCTTGCCGGGGGTACTTTCGTCGTAAGCGGATATGGTTGGTGCGGAAGAGGGGTCGCCAACCGCGCCAAGGGACACGGTGCCCATGTGGTCGTTTGTGAAGTAGACCCGTTGCGGGCACTGGAGGCGGTTATGGACGGCTTCTCCGTGATGCCTATTGCCAAGGCAGCCCCTCTGGGAGATTTTTTCTGTACCCTGACCGGTGACATCAATGTCATCAGAAGAGAGCACTTCAAGATCATGAAGAGCGGAGCGATTGTCGCCAATTCAGGGCACTTCGATGTAGAACTGGACCTTCCCGGTTTGCAGGAGGCCGCCACTGCCCGTAGAGAGATCCGGGACTTTATTGAAGAATTCACCCTTGCCAATGGAAACAGGATTTACGTCCTGGGTGAAGGGAGGCTGATAAATCTGGCTGCGGCTGAAGGGCATCCATCCAGCGTGATGGACATGAGCTTTGCAAATCAGGCCCTTTCCGCAGAATACATGGCCCTTGAGTTTGAGAAACTGGAGAAGCGGGTCTACGCGGTTCCGTCCAATATCGACAAGGATATTGCCAGACTCAAGCTTGCGGCCATGGGCATCGAGATCGACACACTCACCCCGGAACAGGAAAAATATCTTTCTTCCTGGGAGACGGGAACCTAGGAGCCTGTGGGGCAGGCTATGCCGGTTTCGGATGGGCTCGGCCGAAGACCTGAACCCTGTAGTGCAAGAACAATCGTATCACTTCTGGAGGTACACAACAGCGTCATTCCGGCGAAAGCCGGAATCCAGTATCTCCAGGCATTTCTGGACTCCGGCTTTCGCCGGAGTGACGAGGTGTATTTGATTTTACATCCTCAGAAAAATAGTCGATGCACTAAAACAGTGTTAACAGCACAATGATGATCCCTTACAGGGGGCTCCGAAGTACCTGGCTTATTTTCCTTTTCATTATCATGCCCTGCCTTTCCCCGGCAGGGCTCGGGCCGGCAGGGATAGTTCAAACCCTCCCCGCCCGATGATATCCTGATTGGCACACATGATCTTTCCCTGGCAGGTTCTGCACTTCCAATTTTGCACAGAGTGACAAATACAGCCATGAAATGTCCCAAATGCAATACAGAAAATTCCGAAAACAAGAAGTTTTGTCGGGAGTGCGGATCAGGACTTCCCCTTCTCTGTACCAACTGTGGTGGCGGAATCCTGGCTAAAGACAAATTCTGTGGCGAATGCGGGCAGGAATTGACCGGCGACGATGTCCATAAAAAGGGTGTGTCCAGGATTGAGAAGGAACGGAAAAATGTCACCGTCCTCTTCTCTGATTTGTCCGGATATACTGCCATGACGGAGAGACTGGACCCTGAGGAAGTCAATGACATCATGAGTCGTATTTTCGGGGAGATTGCGCAGGTTATCGCCAAATACGAAGGATTCATCGAGCGATTTCTGGGGGATGCGGTCATGGTCCTTTTTGGGGTCCCAAAGGCGCATGAAGACGACCCTGTGAGGGCCATTCGGGCGGCCAAGGAAATACATACAGTGGTGGCGGCACTCAGTCCCCAGTTCGAGGAAAAGATCGGCAGATCCCTCGCCATGCACACCGGGATTAATACCGGGCTCGTTGTAACGGATGAGGTGAACCCGCAAAGAGGAACCCATGGGATCACCGGGGACCCCGTCAATCTCGCCTCACGGCTGGTAGACCTGGCCCAGGCGGGAGAAATACTCATAGGGGAGCGGACGTTCAAGCAGGCAGAAGGGTATTTTATTTATGAGTCCCTTGAACCCAGAAGGGTGAAGGGAAAAGTCGGATTGGTCCATATCTACCGGGTGAGGGAAACCAGTACACGACGGACGAGATTTGATGTAAGCGCTGAAGGCGGTCTCACCCCTCTGGTTGGCAGGGGACGAGAGCTTTCCCTGCTGCTGGAGGCATTTCACCGGACCAGGGAAGGAGAAGGACAGGCCTTTTCCATTGTGTCAGAGGCGGGTGTAGGCAAGTCCAGGCTGTTGTATGAGTTCAGAAAAGCCATAGCCAAGGAAAACAGGACCTTTTTGGAAGGAAAGTGCCTTTCCTACGGCAAGGGCGCGGCATACCACCCCATCATAGATATGTTGAAGGACAATTTTAATGTTCGTGAAGGTGACAAGGATTCCGGGATCAGAAGAAAGGTCGAGAAGCGTCTAAAAACACTGGCAGCGGATGAAGCATCCATTCTTCCCTATATCCTGGAGTTGCTGTCTGTCAAAAATAGCGGAATGGAAAAAATATCCGTGACCCCTGAAGCCCGAAAGGACCACATTATTAAAGCGCTTTCGGAAATCGCCGTTCGGGGCTCAAAAATTCGACCTCTCGTTATGGCCATCGAAGATCTCCACTGGATGGACGAAAGCTCACAGGATGCGCTCAAGGAACTGCTGGAGGCACTATCGAGGGCAAGAATACTCCTGATATTCACCTACCGGCCCGAGTTTCTACCCTCCTGGGATCTCACATCCTATCATCAGCAGGTCAGTCTCAATCGGTTTCCCAGGCATGAAAGCATTGAAATGGCAAGCCATCTTTTGGGTGGTGCAGGGCTTGACCGTAACCTGGCGGACTTCATTCTGGAGAAGACGGAGGGCATCCCGCTCTTTATCGAAGAGTTCATAAAATCCTTTAGGGATCTTGGTATCATTGAGGGAACGGACCAGTACTATCTGACAAAGGATGTCCGGGAATTGTTCATCCCTTCCACCATTCAGGATGTCATCATGGCAAGAGTGGACACCATGCCCAAAAGGACCAAAGAGGTCCTGCAGATCGGTTCTGCCATTGAGAAGGAGTTCAGTCACGAGTTGATCGCACGCGCGACAGATATTCCGGAACGGGAGCTGCGGTCCCGGTTATCCGCACTCAAGGACTCCGAACTGATCTATGAGAGAGGGATTTACCCCCATTCCACCTATGTCTTTAAACATGCCTTGACGCGTCAGGTCGTCTACGATTCCATACTCAGGAAGAAAAAGAAGCGGCTCCATGAAAAGATCGGCCATGCCATAATGGACCTGCACGGTGACAACCTCGGTGATTTTAATGGGGTTCTGGCAGAGCATTTCATTGCGAGCGGAAACTGTGAAAAGGGGGCGGAGTATTCGAAATTGGCGGGCAAAGGGGCTCAGCGGGAGTGCTCCTACAGCGATGCCATTGAATACTGCAGGAAGGGGATCTCCTGCCTGGAGAAGTTGCCGCTTACAGAAAAGGTCCAACGGAAAATGATTGATGCCCGAACAACGCTGGCCGGTTACTACAATACCCTGGCCCTTTATCCGGAGGCCTATGAGGCTATTGTATCGATCGCTGATATGGCTGAAAAGCTGAATTATAAAAAGAGTTTTCCAAAAATATACAATACCATCGGTTTGTACAGCCTCTGGGTTGAGGAGGACCATCCAAAGGGATATCAATACCTGAACAGGGTACTGGAATTTCCATCAGATCCTGGTAATTATTTTTTCGTTTGGATGGCAAACTACCATATGGGTTGGCATTTGTCCTGGGATTGTGAATTTGAGAAAGGACTTGTGCATTTTAATAATTGCATCAAGATGAGCGCAGAGATAATGGACCCCGTCGGGCTGTGCTGGGCAAAGGGCACTATGAGTGCCATGAATCTGGCCCTTCAGGGCCGGATTGATCAAGCCTACACCATAAGCAATGAAGCCTTGCTTCTTTCAGAAGGGTGTGATGATATTTTCGCGCAGATCAATACCTTTACGAGCCAGGGGCTTTCCTACTATTTGAAGGGGTTGTTCAATGAAGCGGAGACCCACCTTCTCATGGGGGAGGGCATGTGCGAAAGGTCCAGGCAACTTTCCTGGTGGGCCTGGACATCGGGGTTTCTGGGGGATTTATACTCTGATATGGGGGCCTGCAAAAAGGCTGAAGAATACTACCGGAAGGCCATTGACATTATGCGCAGGGCCCAATTGATCCCTTCATGGGTGAATACCTGGGAGATTTCAATTGCAAAGCAAAAGGTCCTCAGTGGTTCGAAAGAGACAAATCAAGAGAGGCTCATTGAATGTTATGAAGCAAACAATCTCAAGATTTGTGATGGACGTAATGCAAGACATCTGGGAGAGATATTTTTGCATAACGAAGAACCCCGATTGGACACTGCTGAGGACTGGATCGAGAAAGCCATCGAAGCGGACAAAAAGAACGGTGCAAGATGGCTCCTGGCCAGAGATTATGCTCTCTACGCTGAACTCTTCAAAAGAAAAGGAGATGCATCAGGAGCCAGGGAAAGTATGAAAAAAGCAATAGAAATTTACGGGGAATGCGGAGCTGACGGGTGGATGGAAAAAACGGAAAATGAATTGGAAAAGTATCAGTAAAAAATAGTCACAGAGCGATGATAGGGTTTTGCCCTGAAACGCTCCTCCTGACCCAGGTTCCAGAGGATCCAGTCAATTTCGAAGGCTCTCAAATTGTTTCCCAAATCCCTCAGTTCCCGCCGAATCAATTCAACGGCCCAAAGGGTATTGGCTCTGATTTCAACCTCCTCCGGGCTTCCGGGTTCAAGGAGAACCCCCCTGTCTACTCTTTCAGAGAGGTCCCCGGTATAGCGTAACACCCCGATATGGCGCAGCACCTGGGGAAGCTTGTAGTCCGCAAAGGCGGTCAGGGCATCCATATCAGTAAACCTGCCCCAACCCCTGCCACCAAAGGCCCCATAGAGATCCGCTGCCAATATCTGTGCCCGCTTATAGAAGAAAACAGGGGTGCCCTTGTATTGGGCGACATCCCTGAAGGAAGCAAACCTTCTGGCCACCAATCGGGCCAATTCAACTGCAGAACCATGGGCAGCTTCAACCAGTTGATAGGCCTCCCCTTCATAGTGTGTGAGCAGGACACGGCCCACCTCTCTAAGGTTTTCCAGCCGCTGTTCCAGAAGCTGCAGGTCTCCCTTTTGGCCCAGAATGCGGGTCAATGTATCAAGAGAGAGATCGGCCCAATACTGGGCACTTGTTATGGGGGTCCCGGACTGGGCAGCCCGTTTGAGTGCAGCGGCAAGGGCGTAATACCCGGAGAGGCTTTCTGCCCTGTATTGGATTTCCCATTTAGCCTTCCCGGGGGCGGGCCAAAAGCAGAAGTTGATGCTGTCCAGCACCAGAAGATAGGCCAGGGTCTCCTGCCGGGTACCGGAAAAGTGGTATTGGTCCTCCCATGGGGGTATTTCTGTGTCCCGGGAAACGAGGTCATGGCTGAAACGGTTTAAGGCAACCTTATCAATGGAGACCCACTGGCTCCCCTTCGCAACCCTCTTTACTGACTCCAATACCTCAAACATTTTTCGCGCCCGGATAATTCCAAAAATTCTCACATAAGCCGGTAGACCGTCTTCATACCACAGGCGGTGCACTTTACCAATTGCATCATTCGGTTTTTCTGATACACTACAAAAACCGCGTCAGAGAGCCCGCCAACAAGGGGGGTGATCAGCCTTCGCCAAAGGCTACGGCCCGACAATGATGGCGCGAAGTTCGTGGGAGATCGGGGGGCGTGCCCTGCGGTTTTTAGGTCACATAATATATTTCGTACTTTCGTGCTCTTGTCGCGGCAGCTTGTCTCGCCATAGCCTTGGCGAAGGTGGACCTGTCGCGGCGTAGCCGTAGGCGAAGACGGAAGCCTTTAGGCGACGCCGGATTCGTGATTCATTTTTTAACTTTAGCTCACTTCACCCTCTATGACCATTCGAAAAATCCTCATAATTGTTCCCCTTATAGTCATCCTTTTTCTTTTGCAGTCCTATATCTGGGTCCCCACCTATGAACAGCAGACAATGGGCAATCCGGGGCGCCTGGAAGAATATATCACGGCCTCTATCGGGGATGCCGCCATACTGAATCCGATCCTGTCTGCGGATGCGTCAAGCAGTAATATCGAGGCTATGGTTTTTGAGGGGCTCATTGACCGGGATGAGGACCTCAGATTCAGAGGGCGCCTGGCCACCTCCTGGGAGATCTATGAGGAGGCCTATTTTTATGTCAATGAAAATGCCGCGGTTCCAGGAATAGGAAGGGCCGCAGGGGAGGAGATCGTCAGGCTGGTCAGGGAGGCCATGGAAGGACAGGGCTCCCTTCCCAAGGACGTTCAGAAGGCCTTGAAAAATATCAGGGAAATCGCTCTGCTGCCGCCACGATCCTTTTCCGTAAAAACACACAAGAGGACAGATCAGGGCCAAAGGACCGGAGAATTAGTGGAGTTTCAGGTCAAGGCGCCGTCACGTATAAAAATGGTCCTCTCCCGGGTGGATCAGGATCTCTTCCATAGCCTTCAGTTTATCCTGGGAAAGGATTATTTTACCTCTTTTGATGGCGCAGGACATATCAGCCCGGGGACGGGAAACGCGGCAGAAGGGGGCGACCACGGGAAGAACATGGCCTTGTACGCCAGGGAAATTCTTCCGGCCGTTGAGCACAATCCCGTTATCCTCTTTCACCTTAGAAAGGGTGTCAAGTTTCACGATGGTCACGAGTTTGATGCCAATGACGTGAAATTCACCTACGAGGCAATCATAAATCCCAAGAATCTCTCCCCCCGCATACCAGACTATGAACCCGTAAAACAGGTGCAGGTGCTGGATCTCCATACCGTGCGTATTGTCTATAAACGGCTCTATTCACCTGCATTCGGCACATGGGGCATGGGGGTACTCCCGGAACACCTTTTGAACGATAAGGCCCTGAGAAGGGAGGCACTGCGCCTTGGTGAGGATCCGGAAACGTTTTCCATGCGCCAGAGCGGGTTCAACCGTCGACCCATCGGGTGCGGTCCTTTTGTCTTCAGGGAATGGAAATCCGATCAATACATCACTCTGAGCCGCTTTGATGATTATTGGGAGGGGCCGCCCCATTATAAAAGATATGTCTTTCGAATCATTCCGGATCTCTTGACACAGGAAATGGAATTTTATGCCGGCACTGTGGATGCCTATAATGTTCAACCCCACCAGGTTCAGCGATTAAAGAACGATCCCAAGTACCAGAGTTTCTCCGGGCTTTCCTTTGGGTATACCTATGTGGGCTACAATATGAGACGCGCGCCCTTTAATGACAGGCGGGTACGAATGGCATTGAGCATGGCCATCGATGTAGACAAGTTCATCAAATATGTCCTCTATGGGCAGGGGGAGGATATTACCGGACCCTTTGTGAAACAGACGGATTACTACGACCACAAGATCAAACCGATTCCCTATGACCCTGAAGGGGCCCTGAAGCTCCTTGAAGAAGCCGGATGGAGGCGTAACAGCCAGGGTTGGCTGGAAAAGGACGGAAAAAAACTCCAGTTTACCGTCATCACAAACAGCGGCAATCCTCTTCGGGAGGCCCTGCTGCCGATTATCCAGAACGCATGGAAAAAGATCGGGGTTGATGTCAGCACGGATCGTATCGAATGGTCCGTATTCATCCAGGAACGTGTGGACAAGGCGGATTTTGATGCCCTGATCCTGGGCTGGCAGATGGGTATTGACCCCGATCTCTACCAGATCTGGCATTCCAGCCAGACCCACCCCCATCAGCTCAATTTTGTCGGGTTTAAGAACGCTGAGGCGGATGACCTGATCATCAAGATCAGGCAGGAATACGACCATGAGCAGCAGGTGAAATACTGCCACCGGCTTCATGAGATCATTGCACGGGAGCAGCCCTATACCTTTCTGTATGTGGCCAAGTGGACGGCGGTCCTCGATAAGCGCATCGTCATCAGGGGTATTGATTCCAGTGGAGTGGTGGCCCATCGGAAGATCACCCCTACCAAGACCGGAAATTTCAGGTTCTATTTCAACAAGTGGATAAAACTCCGGGAAGCCCCGGACTTTACCCCAGAGGGGTAAAGCACAGAATGCGGAAGGCGCGAAAACACGAAAAAGGTAGGAATGAAGGTTAAGGACGACTTTGAGAGCGCAATGCCGGGAGAGTTTGAAAGAGAAGCGCAGATATCCATTTTGCACAACTCAGATCATATCTCAAGGCTACAGGCTTGAAAGTTGGGCTACTATTGAATCTCGCAAAACCTACTTTGGAGATTAGACGGATCGTCAATTAAATATT
>JAFDIX010000408.1 GCA_019307805.1 Deltaproteobacteria bacterium
GACGGTCTTTGCATAGAAAAAATTGAAGGTGTCGTGGGGGGCCGGCAGATGGCAGTCCATGCAATCCGCCACAAACCCCTGGGGATTGTTTACGTGGGTAGACGTCTTCCAGGTGTTGTAGGCAAACTGGATTTCGTGGCAGGAGGCACAGAACTCAGGCGTGGAAGTGCGCACCATGGTGTAGTAGGAGATGCTGAATATGGGGAAGGCAATTATAAGCCCTAAGGCAAGGAAGATCGCCGGTTTCCAGACCCTTTTCAGGACCCTGAGCCACAAAGGCTTTTTTCCCCGGGTGTCAGCTTTCGCTTGAACCATATCCCCCTCGAAAAGGCCGTGTGGTCTTTGTTTATGCCTTGGAAGAATGGACGGATTTAGTTTACAATATCACCTCTTTTACCACTACGCCATGAATCGTGTCAAGGTCATTACATGTCCTGCATGTACATGCTTTCGTAGAGTTCTTCGAGTCTTGCCAGATGGGCCGTCTCATCCATGGAAAGCTGCGTGTACATTTTTTCCATGGGGGCTCCCCCGCATTGCTCGGACATTTTTTTATAAAAGTCGACGGCCCGCTTTTCTTCATGGATGGCGTGGATAAGGATATCCTGCTGGGTTGCCGTCTCATCCAGGGCCTTGTCTTCCAGAAGGAGGCTCAGGTTCATGCTCGGTCCCTGCTTGTACCCGGAGTCATGGAGCATGACCGTTTCCTCGAAAAAGGCCTTCTCCAGGGTATATTTGTGTTTCAGTTCATCCAGTGCCAGGTCCTTGAGCAGGTCCTTGGCGCGTCGCTCTTCGGCCATGAGGTAGGCCTCTTTGTATTCAGAGAAGCTCTTGGATTCCATCTCAATGGCCCTTTCCAGCGCCATTTCCCTTGTATAACAGACATCTTCCATTTCCATTGTTAATCCTCCTCAATGATATGCATAATCCCGTTTTTTCGTTTCCTCTCAGAGACTAAATTTGTTCAGCCTTCAGTCGAACAAGGGTTGCCCCCCAGCTTGAAGGGCCGCTGTCTATCTTGAAATCCTGAACCAGGGGGTGCCTTTCAAGCAGGGCGTGGACAGTGCGCCGAAGGACCCCCCTTCCCTTTCCATGCACAATTTTTACATCGAAAATACCCCTTTTGAGGCATTCTGCCAGATACTCCTCTACCACGGAAGGCACATCTTTGGGCGCAAACATGTGGAGATCCAGAGATCCATCAATGGGATACTCCACGACATCCATCGCTCTATACCCTTTCCAGATTCACCTGGTCCTGAAAATGCTCCACAAGGTCCTGTTCCAGTCTATTGTAATCATCCTCGGTCTCTGTTTCCACCACCAGATCCCGATCGTCCAGTACCTTCAGGGTGGCCCGTCTTTTGATGATTTCCAGGGTCTTCCTGACATCCGCGGTGACCCAGCCTTTCATTCTCAAGACCAGCTCATCCCCTTTGAAGGCCCTTTCAATGGTCAGATCCACCTGCCTTTTCTTGGCGTCCCAGCCGATAACGGCCGGCCTGACAATGACCGGTGTGACCGGATCATGCATGGCCGCGCACCGGAACCAGAGTTTTGCCCGTATCATCGCTCTTCTCCCGAGGATAGTTATTACTTTGAGGGTATTTGTGAGATATGGCGCTAAAACTTCACTTTGGGTGCTTCCTGGCGTTCCTTGGGGACCTCGAAAAAGGCGGCCCTTTCAAAACCAAACATGCCCGCCAGCAAGTTTGTTGGGAATCTGCGAATCCTGATATTATAGACCTTGACCGTTTCATTGTACCGTCGCCTTTCCACGGCAATGCGATTTTCGGTCCCGGCCAGTTCGTCCTGCAGCCGAATGAAGTTTGTGTTTGCCTTCAAGTCCGGATACCGCTCCACAACCACCAGCAAACGGGAAAGGGCTCCGGCAAGGCTATTGTTGGCCTGGATTTTATCAGGGATGCTTTTTGCTCCGGCGACCCTGGAACGGGCCTCGGTCACTTTGACAAAGAGCTCCTTTTCATGGGCGGCATACCCCTTGACCGTTTCCACATAATTGGGGATCAGGTCGTACCGCCGCTGAAGCTGGTTCTCGACCTGAGCCCAGGCGGCCTTCACGGATTCATCCAGGGTGACGAGGCTGTTATAGGTTCCCTTGAGGTAGAAGTAGGGGAGCACAATAACAATGATCAGGATTGCGGCGATGATCAACAAGGTCTTTTGTGTCTGGCTCACGTTACTCTCCCAGGGTGTCCACGATCTTAAACAGCTTTCGGACTTCCCTTAAATAGTCTCCAAAAAGACGGTTGAGTTCCCTGCCATCCGGCTTGATTTTCTCCTGTTTGATGTCCAGGAGTTTTTCAAAGAGGACGCCGTCTATTCCAAAGGTTCGGCAGCCAAGGCCGAGTATATTGCGCGGCTCAGGGGGAATCTCCATTTCTTTGAGGAAGAGGAGCGCTCCGAAAATGGCAATAAAGGCCTGAATGGACCGACCGATAACTTCTTTCAATGCACGGCCTTTCCCTTCGGTCTCCAGGTAGGCCTCCCGAAGAAGGAGCAGCTTTCCCTTGATCTCCCGTTCACACTGAAGCCGCACATGCTCGGGTTGAAAAGTAAGGTCCCTCAGGATATCCTTTCCATGTACCAGGATGTGGTGCTGCTGAAAACCGAGGTATTCAACGGGAAAGACATCCAGGGAGGTTTCCACATAGGAACGGGTCAGGAAAAGGGGAACCGCAACATTTCTCTTCCGCCATTTTGAGATGGCTTTGAAGGTCCTGTCCAGATGCTCGATCCCCTCTTCAGATAATACGATCATGAAATTGAGATCGGATTTGCCGGGCCTGTAGCCCGGGCCCGCGGCGCTCCCGTATAGGATGATACTCAGGAGGTCTTCACCAAAGAGGTCTTTGTAGTCCTCTGTGATTTCCGTGAACACATCTTTGGGATCTTTTGGAGCCTTTGCCATGATGTTTCCTCATTAGTGTGTTATTCGATGTTCGATGTTGGACGTTCAATCCGCCGGAGGCGGACAAGTGCTTGCTCGCCTCTGGCGAGTTCGATGTTCATTTTTTTTAAACCTTCGAAATTCGACTCGGCTTAGCTCGTCGCAGGCTGCGGGTCGCTTTTCTTTATGGTTCCAGCCGTGCGGGAGCGAGACTCACTATTCACGTTTAAAAGCCCCCACCTGCACCGCCGCCGCCGCTCATACCCCCGCCAAAACCACCAAAGCCGCCGCTGAAACCTCCGAACCCGCCGCCGCCGCGCGGCCCAAGGCCTCCTCCCATGAGCAGGGGGAGCAAGAGCCAGGACCCTCGGCGTCGCCTTGAGAAAATCATGAAAACGAGGAATATCAGGAAAATGGGAAAGAAGGAAAACCGGGATTTCTTCTTTTTTGGAGTGCTTACCGCTGTCTGTCCCGTGATTTTTACTCCGGCGGCCTTGGCAATGACCTGGGTGACCCCAAGGACGCCATTCAGCAGGCCCTCATTAAACTGATTCTTTTTCAGATAGGGGACCATGTAACGATCGCGAATCTCACCGGCCAGGCCGTCCGGGATGACCCCTTCCAACCCATAGCCCACCTCAATCCGCATCTTTCTTTCCTTGACGGTGACAAATATCAGGACCCCCTTGTCCTCCCCTTTTTTCCCGATCCCCCAGGTTTCGTAAAGGCGGTTTGCATAGTCATTATACTCTGCACCCCCTATGTCCGGCATGGTTACCACGACCACCGGGATACCCGTTTTCTGAAGCAGTTCCCTGGTGATGGTACCTATTTTCTGTTCATAGGCTGGAGAAATGACTTGGGCAAAGTCGTTGACGAGCCCTTTGCTCTTAGGAATGGGCTGTTCCGCGGCGGAAGGGCATGCAAGTATCAACAGGCCCCAAAGGAGAAGAGAGAATTGAAACAACCTTTTTACTGATATGGGCAAAGGCACACGGCGCACGGCACACGGCATAAGGTTAAGAAACTTCATATTGTCTTTTTTCACTTTGAGCCCTTTGCATTGAGCCATTCGTCATTTAACTCAATGG
>JAFDIX010000046.1 GCA_019307805.1 Deltaproteobacteria bacterium
ATTGTTCAGCTTTCCAAAAGCGTAGCACAAGGTTCAAGATCTTGGGTTATGGTGAGGGCTAGAGGTCGTAGATTTTTTCATCTACCCTGGGAGGCCGTTGTCGAATGGCCCGGGCTGCCTTTTCCTTCATGAGAAAGGGCTCTTCCTGTTCCAGCAGGTCTCCCATATCCGCCTCGATCTGTTCCGGATCTTCCCCCGCTTCCATGCGGCTCAAGGCCTCTTGCATGCCAGGCCCCAGGTCGAGGCCCGTTAAATCCGTCAGCTTCCGCATGAGATTGGCCGCCTGTCTTGGGTCCTCCTCATCGACATTCTCCGCCTCCCTGGCCAGCATGCCCATGGCCTCTTCCATTTTGGTTTCATCCATATCCGGGAGGGCCATGTCCGGTTCCTCATCCCCCCTCTTGGGCGATGCAAACACGGACATCTGACGCATCAGTTTCCTTTTCTTGCATTTCGGGCACAGGGGCTGTTTTTCGGTGTTGACTGTGCTGGAAAAGAAATTGAAGATCCAGTGGCAATCCTTGCAGTAAAATTCATAAATCGGCATGATCAATCCTTTCCTGTGTGTAACTACTCAGGTTGTCAGGTTCACGGTTCACGGTTGGTCGCCTTGCGCTCCTCATATTTTTGAGATAATTGACAAAACCACGAACGGTCCCGCCACGGCAGGATTCGTCTGGCCTTCTCGTAGACATCTTTGAATTCGCCGGGGTGACGACTTTCTGCGAGTCCATCAAGGGATGAAATACAAGAGAATTCATGCCCCGTCAAATGATTTTATGGAATCTAATATGGCTTGTCTTTTTTCCCCAGGTTGTTATAATTCAGAGCCACATTTTTCAGAAAGTGAAGGAAGATAATCCCTGTATGCATATAAAAGTCGGCGTTCTTTCGGACACCCATCTTCATGGGGTGAATAGAACATTTGAAAGCATTCTGGAGCAGCACCTCTCGGATGTGGATATGATCCTGCATGCCGGGGATTATGTGAGCGAAGAGATCATGCTGTTCCTGGATCATGGGGATTTCTACGGCGTCCAGGGCAATATGGATTCCCCGGCGATAAAACATCACCTCCCTGACAGGAGGATTATCAATATAGGGTCTTTTAGAATCGGTCTTGTGCACGGGTGGGGATCTTCCCAGGGCCTCGAAGAGAGGCTTTTAAAAGAGTTTGATCCCGTGGATGTTCTCGTCTATGGACATTCCCATAATCCGGCCAACCATATCAAAAAGGGAGTTCTCCTGTTCAACCCCGGAACCGCTACGGGCTTCGCTTCAAGGGGGAATCACTCTATAGGCATCCTGCACATCGGCAGCGAGATTCGAGGGGAGATCATACCGGTGGATTAAATTACTACGCGGAGCATAATATTGTTTGCAATCTAAAGGTGACCGGTAAGAGAAAGAGAAGAGGTTTCCATGAAAGTCCTTTGGGCACCGTGGAGAATGGAATATATCCAGTCCGACAAGGAAGAGGGGGCATGTATCTTTTGTCCCAGGATGAAGAGCGTTTGATACTTTATGTGGGTAAGTTGACAATGGTAGTGATGAACAGGTATCCCTATAATAACGGGCACCTTCTGGTTGCACCCCATAGACATGTCCCCGGGCTGGACGACCTCACCCGGGAGGAGACACAGGATCTCATGGCCAATGTGCGCAGGTCTATCGGTGCTCTGAAGGCAGTGATGGCTCCGGAGGGATTCAATGTGGGTCTCAATCTGGGGCAGGTGGCCGGTGCAGGGATGGAGGACCATCTCCATTTCCATATCGTCCCGCGTTGGAACGGCGATACCAATCTCATGACCGTTGTAGGAGATGTTCGGGTCATTCCGGAACATATCAGGGAGACCTATGAAAAACTCCGAACACACTTTGATTAATCATCTCCCCATCCCAGGGATAAACCGCGAAACCTCCAGGAGGCAGTCAATGAAACATTTCAAATTCATATTGGCGATAATCATCATGCTGATAGTGGTTGTCATCGTGGTCCAAAATCATGATGCATTCTCAAAAACAGTGGTATTCACAATCGATTTTCTGGGGATAAAGTGGCAGTCCGCTTCAGTCTCCAATTACTACATCGTTACCATCGCATTCCTATTCGGCGTGCTCGTTACCGGGGTCTATGGAATGCTTGAGAGATTTCGGCTCAAAAAACAGCTTAAAATTATCACCAGCGCCTCAGCGGCAAAGGAGCAGGAATTGAACTCACTGAGAAACCTGCCCATCACCACTGAGGAAACCAGTCCAGAGGAGAGCCCCGAGGAGACGCAGGGGCCATAGAAAGGGTATTGCCACATGTGGGAAAAGTTCTCAGCGTGGGTATCAGCCAATCCTGATCAGCAACTCATCATCGGCATTGCCATTGCTTTTGCCATTGGCCTGATTTTGGGGCTCCTCTTTTGTGCCCGCAGGTCCAAAAATGCCTCTTCCCGGAGTCCGAAAGGGGACCAGGCCTTTTTCAAGGGTGTCCAGTATATTCTCTCCAATGACCCTGATCAGGCCATCGAAGAATTTACAAAATCGGTTCAACTCAATTCAGGCACTGTGGAAACCTATATCGCACTGGGGAATCTCTACCGTTCCAGGGGAGATATCGATCGGGCCATACGCATTCGGCAGAGTATCATTCTGAGAACAGATATTGAGGAGGGGATCAAGGTCAGGGCGCTCATTGACCTGGGACTCGACTATCGCAAAGGAGGATTCCTCAACAGGGCTGTGGAGACCTTTCTCAAGGTACTGGAAAAGCAACACTCCAATCAGGAAGTCCTTGAAGCAATCGAAAAAATCTACGAGGAATTAAAGGACTGGGAAAAGGCCTTTGCCGCCCGCAAGAAGTTATCTTCTCTTACCAAAGGGGATCATGAACACATCCTTGCCCATCATCTCACGGAAATGGGCAAAGCCTGCAAAGAGGAGGGGGCCCTGCCCAAGGCCAGGGCCTGTTATAAAAAGGCAATATCCACCTATATGAACTGTGTGGATGCCTATCTTCACCTGGGGGACCTCTATTTCAGCAAAAAGGAATATAAAAAGGCGATTGCCACGTGGAAAAAGGTGGCAACAGTGGCCCCCCAACTCACCTTCCTGGCCTATAGACGCCTTGAAGGGGCCTACTCACAAATGAAGAATCTCAAACCCGTGGAGGAGTTCCTCAAGGAGTGCGCTGCATCAAACTCTGATCCCTTTACGCACCTGGCCCTTGCCCGGTACCTCTATAATGAGGAGGATTACCAGGGGGCACTCAGCGAACTCAGGAACGCTCTGGTCCTTGACCCGACCTTTTGGGAGGCCCGAAAATTTATGGGAGAAATCCTCCTGGAAAGAAAAATGAAGGATCGGGCCCTGAAGGCCTACAGGGACCTCATACCATATCTGAATGTGCCATTCCTGGAGTTTCAATGCACCAACTGTGGTTTCAGACCCAATGATCTCCAATGGCAATGCCCCCAGTGTCGAAAATGGGATACCATCGGATTCAAGGATTCCCAACAGGATGATCCCATACCTGCCCATCAACCACCACCCACATTCCAGGAGGCCCCTTCGATTAATCCCGTGGAAGAGGAATGAGCAAGATCACCCCTATGCTGCGGCAGTACCTTTCCATCAAGGGGGAGTACCCGGATGCCATCCTCATGTATCGCATGGGTGATTTCTACGAGATGTTTTTTGAGGATGCCAAGACCGCATCCAGGGTCCTGGGCATTACCCTGACGGCCAGGGGGACCTATAACGATGAAAAGGTCCCTATGTGCGGGGTCCCCCACCATTCTGTCAACGCCTATCTCGCAAAACTCATTGAGAATAAATTCAAGGTGGCCGTATGCGAACAGGTGGAGGATGCCAAGGCGAGTAAGGGAATCGTCAAAAGGGATGTGGTCAGGGTCGTGACACCCGGTTTGTTTGTAGAGGACGGGGACATACCCGGCGGCAGCAATCTTTACATGGCTGCCGTTTCCGGGGAAGAGGGGAGATTTGGACTCGCCCACGTGGACCTTTCCACAGGAGAATTCCGTGTCACGGAGATAGAAACGTGGCGGGAGGTCATTGACGAGTTGGGGCGGATAGATCCTGCTGAACTCCTGATTCCCGAACAGGCCCAAGCCCTGGTACAGGGCCCGGGTTTGGCCTCCTACCGGCTGGAGACACTCGGCAGAGATGTCTTTGATGCCGGGAATGCGGCCCAACTCCTCATGGAGCAGTTGGGGGTCAAATCCCTGGCAGGGTTTGGTTGCGAAGGCATGGAGGCGGGCATTGTCGCGGCAGGGGCCATTGTGCATTACCTCAGGGAGACCCAGAAGGGAGCGCCTGACCACATCAAAGAGATTGTCAGTTACCGTCTTGGCGATTTCATGTTCCTGGACGAGTCGACGGTATTGAATCTTGAACTCTACCTGACCATGAGGCGCCATACCCTCAAGGGATCGCTCTACCATGTCCTTGACAGGACAGTCACGGCAATGGGGAGCAGGCTTTTGAAACGATGGATCGGATATCCCTTGCTCGATCTGTCAAAAATTCGAAAACGGCTGGCCGCCGTATCCAGTTTCAGGGACGACCGCATATTCAGGGAAGAAATCGGAGAAGCCCTGGAAGGGATTAACGACCTGGAAAGGCTCAATGGCCGGATTTCCCTGGGGCGGGCCAACGCCAGGGACCTTGTGGCCCTGCAGACTTCTATCCTGAAACTGCCCTTTATCAAGGAGCGATTGGCACAATCTCCGAGCCGGCTCCTTACCGAGATTGCAGAGCGTATGGACCCCCTTCAGGACGTGGGGGAGTTGATCGGAAAGGTCATCCGGGAGGATCCGCCTGCCTCGCTTCGTGAGGGAGGGCTTATTAGAGAAGGTTACAGCGAAGCATTGGACCGATTGATAGTGGCCTCGAGGGACGGCAAGTCCTGGATCGCCGATATGGCCCAATCCGAGCGGGAAAAAACCGGAATCTCCAATCTCAAGGTGGGCTACAATAAGGTTTTTGGCTATTACATTGAAGTCTCCAAGGCCAATGTGCACCTGGTACCTCCCGACTATATTCGAAAGCAGACCCTGGTGAATGGAGAACGGTATATCACGGAGCCCTTGAAGGAATACGAGGACTTGGTACTGGGCGCGGAAGAGAAACGTATCGCCCTGGAATACGAGATCTTTGAAGATTTGCGGCATAAGGTTTCCCTGGAGAATCGGCGTATCAAAGAGACCGGGCAGTGTATTGGGGAAATTGACGTCCTCGCCGGACTCGCCGAAGCAGCGGAATTGTACGGTTATACATGCCCTGAAGTGAACGATGGCGGAGAGATAGACATCGGGGATGGCAGACACCCTGTCATCGAGCAGACGGTGAGGAACGAGGATTTTGTCCCCAATGACATACATCTGGACCAAAGGGAACAGCAGGTGATGATCATCACGGGACCCAATATGGCCGGCAAGTCTACCATACTCAGACAAACGGCCCTGACGGTTCTCATGGCGCAAATGGGCAGCTTCGTCCCGGCCTCAAAGGCAAGCATCGGTATTGTGGATCGCATATTCACACGAATCGGGGCTTCCGATGATCTGGCCAGGGGGCAAAGCACCTTCATGGTAGAGATGAACGAGACGGCCAATATCCTCCGGCACGCAACCACAAAGAGCCTTGTTATTCTGGATGAGATAGGGCGGGGGACAAGCACCTATGACGGCCTGAGCATCGCCTGGGCCGTTGCTGAGTCCCTCCATGACCGGGACAACAAGGGTATCAGGACACTCTTTGCCACCCATTACCACGAACTGACAGAGTTGATGACCAGTAAAGCAAGGGTCCGAAATTTCAATATTGCGGTCAAAGAGTGGAATGATCAGATCATCTTTTTGCGGAAACTGGTCCCGGGCGGGACAAGCAGGAGCTATGGTATTCAAGTGGCCCGCATCGCCGGGTTGCCGGAGAATGTGCTGGAGAGAGCCAAAGAGATCCTCGAGAACCTGGAGCAGGAAGAGACCGATGAAATGGGAAGACCGCGTATCGCCGTCTCGCGAAAAGGGGAGAAAGAGGGGAGTGTTTCACAACTGGCACTCTTCGGGGGGCAGGATCATCGGCTTCGAAAATGGATTCGGGACCTGGAGATTTCAACCATGAGTCCCTTGGAGGCCCTGATCGAACTGAACAAGCTCAAGCAGTACACGGAAGAGGATAATTCCTAGGAGGCTTGACAAAAAGCTCAAAATCAGTTAATTAGACATTATTAATATTAATTCATATATAATTAAATACCATACAATAAGAAAAGGGTCTGCTGCAGGCGCTGTGGAAGTATATCTCAAACCATAATTAAAGTAACGAAAAACAATTATACTAAGTTAATATAGTTTTAATTATATGAATAGCCGGATTATCCCAATCAGAGCAATCCTCACCTGCCTGGCTTTTGTTCTGTGCCTACTCTTGAGCACCCAGGCTTCTTCCCGCACGCTCTCAAAGCCGGAACTCATGCTCAAGGAGGCTGAAAAGAGCAAGCGGTCTTTGTACCGTTCCGCCAAAGCCAAAAAATATCGCCACAACTGGGTAAAGTGCATCACCCTTTACGAGAAAGTCTATAATCGCTATCCCAAGAGTAATGAGGCTGCCTGGGCCATGTATCTGACGGGCAGGATGTTCACACACCTCTACACCTATTCAGGCCTGCAGTCTGATCTGGACAAAGCCATTAGCCGTTTTCGACGGGTGGGGGAAGAGTACCATAATCACAGACTGGCCGATGACGCCCAGTATCGAATAGGAGAGATCTACTACAATAAAAAAGGAGATCCGACCCAGGCCTATGTGGAATTCCTCAAGGTAGACATCAATTACCCTGATGGAGACATGCGACACAAGGCCCGTGCCATGCTGGACAAGATCTCCGTGGTATTGAGCAAAAAGGAAATCCGGGAAGCTAAAAAGAAAAAGTCTTCCTCACCAGGGCCACGCTCCCGGGTCCAGGCGATTCGCCACTGGTCAACCCCTCATTACACCCGGGTGGTCATTGATCTTGATCGTCCCGTGAAATACAGCTCTCACCTCCTCAACGCAGACCCGAGCCACAAAAAGCCCAGAAGGTTATATGTGGACCTGAAAAATGCCCATGTGCCAAAGAGTATCGATAGTATCATCTCCATAAAGGACGGTTTGCTCCAGAGCGCGAGGGCCGGGCAGAACACCCTGAAAACCGTGCGGGTTGTTTTGGATATTGAGAGCATCGACGGGTACAAGATCTTTCATTTGTTTGATCCATTCCGAATCGTTGTGGATGTTCGCGGCACCAAGAAGAATGGGAAATCCACGAAAGGTTCCGTGCAGGCTAAAAAGAGGCGTCCCAGGAAAGGGGTCTGGAAGTCAAAACATCCTGATGCGGATGTCTCCCTTGCAAGGCAGCTCGGGCTCAGTGTCCAAAGGATCGTAATAGACCCGGGACATGGGGGGAAAGATCCCGGCACCTATCTCAAAGGCGGGATCAAGGAAAAAAACATTGTATTGAAACTGGCCAAAGTGGTCGCAAAAAAAATAGAGGAAAAATTGGGGTGTGAGGTCGTATTGACCAGAACAACGGACCGATTTTTATCCCTGGAGAAGAGGACCGCCTTTGCAAACATGAACAAGGCGGATCTGTTTGTCTCCCTCCACATCAATGCCCACAAACAGCCCCGGATTCATGGTCTGGAGACCTATTACCTGAATATGGCCACGGATTCCAGGGCGGTTATGGTTGCTGCGAGGGAGAATGCCACTTCCGAAAAAAATATCAGTGATCTTCAGACCATTCTCAATGATCTCATGCTGAACACCAAAATCAGCGAATCCAACAGGCTGGCCCATGAGGTCCAAAAAGGAATGGTTGTTTCGGTCAAAGGAAGGTACCGAAATGTGAAGAGTCTGGGAGTCAAACAGGCCCCCTTTTATGTCCTCATAGGGGCGGAAATGCCGGCGGTGCTCATAGAGGCGGGATTCATCACCAACCCCACGGAAAAGAAGCGCCTCACGAGTAAGAAATACCTGGATGTCCTGGCAGACGGGATCGTTGCGGGGATAAGTCTCTATATCAAAAGCATCGAAAAATCCTATGCCGGCGGCTAATGTAGTGTCCCGGAAAACCCTATAACTATTGCAATAACGATTTCAGACGTTAGTAGAAACCCAGGCCCTATGAGCGTGGTCATGTGGGGCGGGCTATGCCGGTCCCGGATGGGCTTGGCCGAAGGCCTGAACCTTTTTATTGTAAGAACAATTGTATCACTTATAAAGGAACCCAACAGCGTCATTCCGGCGAAAGCCGGAATCCAGTATCCTCTCAGGCTATTTTTCCATCCTCAGGTAGGCATCGATAAAGTCATTGATGTCACCATCCATGACCCTGTCCAGATTTCCCACTTCCATGTTTGTCCTGTGGTCCTTGACCATCCGGTAGGGATTGAAGACATAGGATCGGATCTGACTTCCCCAGGCAATCTCCTTTTGTGTCTGGTGCATTTCCTGTTTTTTCCGGTCCTGCTTGTTTTTTTCGATTTCGTAGAGCCTGGCCTTGAGTACCTTGATGGCCATTTCCTTATTGCGATGTTGTGATTTTTCGTTTTGGCATTGCACCACAATGTCGGTCGGGAGGTGGGTAATCCGGACGGCGGAATTGGTCTTGTTCACATGCTGGCCGCCAGGTCCGCTCGCCCTGAATGTGTCCACACGCATATCCTTGTCTTCGATTTCAATTTTGATGTCCCTGTCCACCTCCGGCAGAACAGACACCGATGCAAAGGAGGTGTGCCGCCTCTTTGTGGCATCAAATGGAGAAACCCGCACCATGCGGTGTATCCCGTGCTCGGATTTCAAGTATCCATAGGCGTAGGGCCCGCGGACCGTAAAGGTCGTACCCTTAATACCCGCCTCATCCCCTTCCTGATAATCAATGACCTGGGTCTGGTAGTCCTTGGATTCGGCCCAGCGCAGATACATCCTGAACAGCATTTCCACCCAGTCCTGGGCTTCAGTGCCACCGGCACCGGCATTGATGGACACAATGGCATTGCGCCTGTCATCAGGTTCTCCAAGGAGGGATTGAAACTCAAGGCTCTTTACTTCCTTCTCAATGCGGGAAATGTCCTTTACGACCTCTTGAAGGCTGGCCTGGTCCTCTTCCTCATGGGCCATTTCAGCAAGAATTTTGGCGTCCTCTGTTTCCTGGTAGTGCTTTTGCCATTGGCTGATTTGATCGCTGATGGACGCCCTTTCCTGGTTTAGTGTGGCAATCTCATCCTGATCCCGGTTCCAAAAATCAGCCTTGACCATGGTTTTTTCAATTTTATCGAGTTCTTTCTCCAGGTTGTCCAGGTCAAAGATGACCTCGAAGGGTGTGAAGCAGGTCCATAATGCTTTCTATCTTTGTCATGACTTCCTGATACATTTCATCCTCCTTTTGGCTTGGGCCCAGAACTCTTTGATTTTGCGGTCTTTCTCCGGGCACGATGATGATAACATAATGCATGAAAAATATTAATCAAACAAATGATCGACAAAAGCAATGCAAAGAGGTCCCCCTGCTCCGTGTAAAAGCCCGCAGAAGCGCGGACAGGCGTCACATCCATGACCAGTACCTCTTCCTGGAAAAGGTCCCCCTGCATCAAAATTTTCCCTTTGGGTCCGATAAAGGCACTGATCCCGGTGTTGGCGGAGCGCACCAGAGGCCTTCTGTTTTCAACGGCCCGGAACACGGCCATGGAAAGATGCTGGTAAGGTGCACTGGTCCTTCCAAACCATGCGTCATTGGTCAGGTTAAACAGAATTTCCGCCCCTTCCCGGGTGTGGGTCCTGGCCAACTCAGGGAAGATGACCTCGAAGCAAATGAGTACGCCGGCGGAGAGTTCAGGCGTCCTGATGGGCTCCACCTTTTCCCCGGAGGCAAAATCACCCGCAGCAACGACCAGTCTTTGGATAAAAGGGAGATATTTTTTTAAGGGCACGAACTCGCCGAAGGGCACCAGGTGCACCTTGTTATAGTAGCCCGCTACCATGCCTTTGGAAGAGAGGTGATAGGCGCGATTGTAATATCGAATTCTGCCTTTCTCACTCTTGAATGCAGGGCTCCCGAAAATGAGATCCACATCGGCCCCCCGGATCATGTCAAAGACCTTGCGGGCCAGTTTCGGGTGATCCTGAAAGAAAAAGGGTATCGCTGTCTCCGGCCAGACAATGAGTTGTGCTTTGGAAGTGATGGCTGTACGGGTCAACCTCCCATACACTTCCATGGTCTTGCCCTGGTATTTTGGATTCCATTTAATGGACTGGTCAATATTGCCCTGAACAACGGCCACTCGAATGGGGCGGCCGGGCCTTTCCCGGGGCGCTTTTTCCTGAAGACGAAAATGCCCGTAGTAAAGGGTGAAACCGGCCAGGACAAGGATGATGGCGCTTTCCCAGAGAAAGGCGCGCATTTTCAGGGCAGAAGGGCGGAATAGGAGGTTGTAGACCAATCCGTTAACAAGGATGATCAGAAAGGAAACACCGTAAACCCCGAAAAGGTCTGCAATTTGGATGAGTCCCAGATTGCGATACTGGGAATACCCCAGGAGACACCAGGGAAAACCGGTGAGAAATTTGGCCCTGGCGAATTCCAGGGCGACCCATGTAGCCGCCATGAGCAAAACCGTAAAACGGGGTCTCCTGGTCTTGGATAGGATAGCGGCAAAAAAGGCCGGGTAAAGGGAAAGATAGGCGCAGAACAGCAACAAGATACCGAGGCTGATATAGATATTGAGTCCGCCGTAGTGCTGGAGTGTTACCACCACCCAGTAAATCAGGGTGAGTGCATGGGCAAAACCCGTCACAAACCCGAGCTTGAAGGCCCGGAGGGGTGAAGCAAGTTCAATGGCCTTGAGCAGGGGCACCAGCGCAAACCATGCCATCCAATCCAGCTTTCCGGAAGGGAAGGATGCCGTGAGCATCACTCCTGAGAGGATCGCGTACAGTAAAGGTGCGGCTGATTGGGTAGTCTTTTCTTTCAAGGAAAAAACCTCACGGGTGATCGGTTTATCATATATATAACAATATGGGCCGCCGGCAATGGTCTGTTGGTCAGTGTTGTTCTTCGATGTTTGAGGCCGGTTCGGGAGGGGATTGGTGGGAAATGAGAATCTTATGGATTTTTCTGTTGTCAGCGGATTTGACGGTCATTTCCAAATCTTCAAAGCCAATCTTTTCACCCACCGTTGGAATCCTGCCCAAGAGATGAATGATAAACCCGCCGACGGATTCAAAATCCCCTTGGGGTAATTTTCTGCCGAAGTGCTCTTCCAGGTTTTCAATTTCAAGTCGGGCATCAACCAGAACGGAATGGCCATCCAGGACGGTGAGCAGCGAATCCTCAGGATCATGTTCGTCCATGATCTCTCCCACAATTTCTTCGAGGATATCTTCAATGGTGATAATCCCGGCCGTGCCTCCGTACTCATCGGTGACAATGGCGAGATGGCTCTTTCTCGACCTGAGTTCCTTCAGGAGTTCACTCACACTCTGGGTGCGTGGAATGAAATAGGGTGTTCTCAGGATCTCCCTGGGAATGGGGGTGTCAGGATTTTCACCCAACAACTTGAGTAGATCCTTGGCATGCAGGATACCTTCGATCTCGTCAATACTGTCCCGAAATATGGGAAGTCTTGTGTGACCGCAGTCAGAGACAAGCTTAATGATTTCGCCCAGGGTGGCGTTTATGGAGGCACCGGACATCTCGGTGCGGGGGATCATAATGGAATAGACTTTGGTCTCCTTGAGGTCAAGCACTCCATGGACCATGTCCGACTCTTCATCGGTAATAAGACCTTTGGCTTGCCCTTCGTTGACAAGGTCCTGGATTTCTTCCGCGAGATCGGCCCCTTTATTGAGGTGGGGCTTTTTTCCTAGGAGTGATCTGATCAGGTTAAGCAGGCCTTGACCTGAATCGTCTTCCAATGATATCTCTTTCCTCCTGTCAAAAAGGTTAGCAATGAGGGCATGGTGAAAAACCCTATAGTTGCATAAAATTATGTATTCAATCTAGGCCGTTACAACGAAAACCATTGTCAGTATTGGTTGATTCTGGATACTGGTTCCTGGATATTTATCCGCCTCAGGAGGACTGGATGTTTTTGGACTTCACTATTAGAGCATTCCTGAATATCCCCGCTAAAGACGGGATCTTCGACCAGCATCTAGTATCAAGCATCCAGCATCGATCTCGTAAAAGCGACTGTCTTACGCCTAGTTAGTTATACAGATTAATGCAACGTTAGGATTTATTCTATAGATAACGCATTTTATTTTCATCCCCTTGCCATGTCAAGGATTTAGGAGATGGTGAAAAGCCCCGGGTTTGAATGCTGTAATACATTGAATTAGTACTTGACTTTCACTCATTATGTGCTAATCCTTATGTCTTTAGGAAAACGGGGAGCCCTTCGTTCCGGCCTTGCGTCGGGATATATGCAAGAGGGTGGTGGAGGGAGAAGTCCAACGCGGGCATAGCTCAGTTGGTAGAGCACACCACCGATTTTCCTTGAACGGCCTGATTCCCTTTTTGAGGTTGACGCCATTACAGTGAGGTGGTTCTACTTCAGATTGCGGACGCGGTTCGGGTCTTTTTTGACCCGGCAAATCCTAAGTGACGACAAAACTGGGAAAAACCAGTCTGTAGTGTGGAAAGCGGGCCTTAGTAGAGAGCCCGCTTTTTTTTAATGACGAGATGCAGAGTCGAAGGCAGACAATCAATGAAGAGGTTTCCAGGCTGGTGGGTCCGGTTCTGGAAGCGTCAGGTCTTGAACTGGTGGATGTGGAATATACCTCCGATTATGGGAGGCGAGTCCTGAGGCTCTATGTAGATAGGTCGGGGGGAGTGACCCTGGAGGATTGTGCTCGGGCCAGCCGGGAAGTCGGGGATTTGATTGATGTGAAGGACATCATAGATGACGGTTATGTCCTGGAGGTCTCATCACCGGGCCTCAACCGGCCTCTCAAAAAAGAAAAGGATTTTCTCCGTGTCCTCGGAAAGAAAATAAAGGTGCTCATGGCCGCCCCTGTGGAGGGCCGCCGAAAATTTACCGGCACCCTCAAGTTCTTTGAGGGAGGAGTCCTGGGTCTGGAGATAGAGAGCGGGCTTGTGGACTTGCACTGGTCGGATGTGGAAAAGGCCAATTTGGTTTACGATTTTAAATAGTACTCATCTCAAAACAAAAAATTAGTGGATGGACACAACTCATAACAACGCGTCAATCTTCGGAGTGAAAGAACCATGGTTACAGATTTATTAAGGGTTATTGACCAGGTAAGCCGGGAAAAAGGTTTGGAGCGAGATGTTCTCATTGACACACTCGAGGAGGCCGTCCGCACCGCCGCAAAAAAGAAATTCGGCCCCGACTTTGATCTGGAAGTCAATTTCAACGAGGAAGAGGGTGAGATAGAGGTCTTTGAATTCAAGGAAGTGGTGGAAACAGTGCAGGAGCAACACCTCGAGATTTCCTTGACAGAGGCAAAGGATGTCGATCCGGATTCTGAAATCGGTGACAGTCTGGGTGTGAAGATGGACACCGACGAGTTTGGGAGGATTGCCGCCCAATCTGCAAAACAGGTCATCATGCAGCGTTTGAGGGAGGCTGAACGTAATATTGTTTACGGCGACTACAAGGACAGGCGTGGGGAGATCGTACACGGTATTGTCCAGAGATTCGATAAGGGCGCCATTATCGCCAACCTGGGGCGCACCGAGGCGGAACTCCAGGTAAAGGAACAGATCCCCAGGGAGAATTATCGGCAGGGAGATCGTATCAGGGCCTATATCCTGGACGTGAAACAGTACAGCAGGGGGCCCCAGATTGTACTCTCCCGAACCCATCCCAATTTCCTTTCCGCCCTTTTTGAGAATGAAGTGCCGGAAATTGGTGAGGGAATCGTGTCCGTTGTTCAGGTTGCCAGAGAACCGGGAAGCCGGGCAAAGATAGCGGTAAGCTCAAAAGACAGTGACGTTGATCCTGTAGGCGCATGTGTCGGCATGAAGGGTTCAAGGGTTCAGGCCGTGGTTCAGGAATTGCGGGGTGAAAAGATTGATATTGTGCCCTGGGACCCGGATCCCGCCAAGTTCATTTGCAATGGCCTCGCGCCTGCTGAGATCATTAGGGTCATTGTGGATGAAGAAAACAGAACCATGGAAGTGGTGGTCCCTGACGACCAATTGTCCCTGGCTATCGGCAAGCGGGGTCAGAACGTCAGGCTGGCATCGAAGATTTCCGGTTGGAACCTGGATGTCACCAGCGAGACAGATTACAACCGTGCCCTGAAAGAAGCCTATGACTCCCTTCTCCAACTGGATGGTGTAGGAGAAAAAACGGCCTTGAATCTTTATCAGGAAGGTTTCAGGTCCGCTGAAGAGGTGGCTGTGACCCCTGTTTCCGATCTCATTCAGCTGCGGGATATCGGTGAAGAGAAAGCCAAGAAGATCATAGAAAGTGCGATCCAGTGTGTGGCGCGAAAGAAGGCCGAGGAAATGGAAGCCGCCTCCTCTCAGGAAGATGGGCCGGCAGATGATGATTCGGAAAATGGCGATGCGCCAAAAGAGGATGAGACGCTACAGGAGAGTGAGGAGTTGAAAGAAATGGAAGCCGCTTCCTCTGAGGAAGATGGGCCGGCGGATGGGGATTCGGAAAATGGTGATGCGCTAAAAGAGGATGAGGCGCCACAGGAGAGTGAGGAGTTGAAAGAAACTGAAGCGCAGCAAGCGGATGAGGCAACGACGGATGATGCCGTGACAAAGGATCTGCCGGGTGGCGAAGGGTAAAGGTCACATACCCAGGAGGACCTGTATTGCATGTGGCAGGGTGACAATGAAAGCTGATCTCATCCGAATGATTTTGAATAAAGAGGGCCATTTGATCCGGGACGATACCGGTTTGATAGAAGGACGGGGAGCATATGTCTGTAAAGACCCGTCATGCCTGGAAAAGATAACCCAAAACAGGCATTCCCAAAGGGCTTTTCGAGGCAGAAAAGTAGTGTCCGTGAGTTCGAGGCTGCGTTCCCTCGGAGAATGACGATGACAAAATTGAGGAAAATAGAAAAAAGGATTTTGGGGGAGTAAATGGCTAAAGTCAGGGTATATGAACTGGCCCGGGAATTGAACCTGGAGAGCAAGGCGCTTGTCGAGAAGCTGCAAAGCGGGGGCATGAAAGTAAAGAACTATATGAGTACCCTGGACGAGGAAACTGTTGCCAAGGCCAAAGACATCGTATCCGGTGCTGTATCTGAAGTCATTGTCGAAAAGAGGATAAAACCTACAGTCATCAGACGGCGCAGGAAGACAGTGAAAGTGGAGGCTGTAAAGGAACCGGAGGTCCCAGAGGAGGGGCCCGTTTCCGAGGAGCCGGAAGAGGCACTGGAAGCCATTTCCGAGGCCGTTGAACCGGAACCCGAAGAAGGGAAGGAAAAAGAGGCCGAAGCGGCTGCCGGGGAGGCAGAGGAGGAAACTGAAGAAGCCGAAGCACCGGAAGAGACTCCCGAAAAAAAACCCAAGGCCAAGGGAAAAGCAAAGAAAGCAAAAAAGAAAAAGTCGGATCAGCCCGCAAAAATAATAAAAATGCCGGAAGAGGGTCCTCTGAAGGCGGTCATTGAAAAGCAAAAAACAAAAAAAGCCAAGGCCAAGCGGCCGACCCCTGCCAAGCCGCCCAGGGAAGAAACCGCCCCCGTGCCCCCTAAGGAGGAAAAGGGGAAACCCACGAGAAAGAAAAGGGAAAGGAAAAAGACGGGCAAAGAGGAAGTGCTGCCCAAGGGCCACGTGCGTCACCGTAAATTCGAGGTCTTTGAGAGGGCTGATCTGTATGAAGGGCGCAGGGTCAAACCAAGGAGAAAGGATGGGGCCGCCGGCAAGGAGGGTGGTAAGAGTTTAAAACAGACTGAAATTACGGTTCCCAAGGCCAGCAAACGGAGGATCAAGGTCCAGGAGCAGGTCACGGTATCCGAGCTTGCCAAGGTCATGGGTATCAAGGCGGCTCTGCTTGTCAAGAAACTGATATCCATGGGGGTCATGGTCAAGGTGACACAGGCGATTGATTTTGAGACCGCCTCTCTGGTTGCCGATGAATTCGGGTATGAACTGGAATTGGATCAGTTTGAGATAGAAGATGTGCTTACCGAGGAAGAAGACAATCCCGAAGCATTGAAGCCGAGGCCTCCGGTTGTGACCATCATGGGCCATGTGGATCACGGCAAGACATCCCTCCTCGACTATATCAGACAATCCAATATTATAGCGGGTGAAAGGGGCGGAATTACCCAGCACATCGGCGCCTATTATGTGCAGCGGGAAAGTGGAGATATCGTATTTCTGGATACGCCGGGGCATGAAGCATTTACATCCATGCGGGCACGGGGAGCTAAGATCACGGATCTTATTGTGCTTGTCGTAGCCGCAGACGACGGTGCCATGCCCCAGACCAAGGAGGCCATCAATCACGCACGTGCTGCCAATATCCCCATTGTGGTCGCAATCAACAAAATCGACAAGGCCAATGCAAATCGGGAAAAAGTGATGAGAGAACTGGCAGAACTGGAACTGGCTCCGGAAGATTGGGGCGGGGATACGATATTCGGCAATATATCCGCCAAAACCGGTGAAGGGATCGATGAACTTTTGGAACTCATTCAACTCCAGTCTGAGATCCTGGAATTGAAAGCAAACCCGGACAAACTTGCAAGAGGGACCATCATTGAGGCCAAACTTGATAAAAGCAAAGGCGCAGTGGCCACGATTCTCATCAAGAGCGGTTCATTGACCCAGGGAGACCACTTCATATGCGGAGGGCATTTTGGAAGGGTCAGGGCCATGCTCAACAGCCGCGGCAAGCGGGTGAAGTCGGCAGGACCCTCTGTACCCGTGGAGATTTACGGCATATCAGGGGTTCCCATGGCGGGCGATGAGTTTCTCGCTGTTGAGGACGAGAAAAAGGCGAAACAGATCATCGATCACCGGATGGATCGGATCAAGGCCAAGGAAGTGTCGAAGCAGGGAATCGTCAGCCTCGATGATCTCTTTGAGAAAATCAAGGAAGGAGAGATCAAGGAACTCAACATTGTCATTAAGGCAGATGTGCAGGGTTCCCTTGAGGCCCTGTCAGATTCTCTCCTGAAACTGAGCACCCCGGAAGTGAAATTGAAAATCATCCATTCTTCCACGGGCGCCATCACGGAAACGGATGTGATGCTGGCCTCTGCTTCCGGGGCGGTTATCATTGGCTTTAACGTGCGGGCCAATCCCCGTGTCGTTGAAATCGCCGAGAAGGAAAAAATTGACATCCGTTACTACGATGTCATCTATGACGCAATCCAGAATGTTCGAAATGCCATGGCAGGACTCCTCGATCCCATATACCAGGAAAACTTCATCGGCAGAGTGGAGGTCAAGGAGATATTCCGTGTGCCAAAGATTGGTACGGTGGCGGGATGCTATGTCACGGAAGGGCATGTTGAGAGAAATGCCAATATCAGGCTCTTAAGAGATGAGGTCGTGGTATATAACGGCAAACTCTCCTCTCTGAGACGCTTCAAGGATGATGTGAAGGAGGTCCAGTCGGGCTACGAGTGCGGTATCGGACTGGAAAATTACCAGGACATCAAACCGGGGGATGTCCTTGAGGCCTATGAGATCGAAGAGATAGCTGCGGAATTGTAATTTATGGTCGTAGGCACCCTGAAAATTGATCTCCTGATCCATGATAACCGCTCCCTGAAGGGGAAACGGAAAGTCGTGAGAAGTATGGTCGATAAGGTGAAACACAAATTCAATGTGGCGATCGCCGAAGTTGACTCCAACGACAAATGGCAAAAAATAGAATTGGGACTCAGCACTGTTGGAAACGACAGGCGGCATGTTGATGCGTCCTTGAACAAGGTGTTGACATTCCTGGAATCACTCTATCTGGCAGAGATTGTGGATTCCCGGATGGATATATTCAATGTATAGGGAAACTTCACTTCGAACTGGAGATTACAATGCTTGCAGGGAAGAGGAACAAAAAGGTCGGTGACCTGCTTCTAAGGGAAATTGCCGATCTGCTCATAAAAAAGGTGAGGGACCCGCGGGTACAGGGTGTCACCCTTTCCGGAATAGAAATGAGCCAAGACCTCAGACATGCGAAGATTTACTATAGCGTACTGGGAGAAGAGCAAGAGGTTCAAAAGGCCCAGCAGGGGCTGGACAGCGCAAAGGGTTTTATAAAAAGAGAGGCAGGGCATCGCCTGAATCTCAAGTATGTGCCGGAGATACAATTCAGGCATGATCCATCTCTG
>JAFDIX010000409.1 GCA_019307805.1 Deltaproteobacteria bacterium
CACGGTTTTGTTGAGTTTTATCTTAAAGGCAAATGGGTCAAGGCGACCCCTGCCTTTAACGTGGAGCTGTGCGAAAGGCACGGAGTCGCGCCACTCGAATTCAATGGCCTTGAAGACTCCATTTTCCAACCTTACAGCCTGGAAAAAAAGCAGTTTATGGAATATGTGGCAGATTATGGAACCTACGCTGATATCCCGGTTGATACAATCGTGGCTGCATGGAAAAAGGCTTACGGTGAGAATCGTGTAGCAAACTGGATCGCCCAGTTTGAAAAATCAGATGGAATATCTTCTCGTGATTTTGACCAGGAGGAAATCTGGAAAGAATGACGAACCTTACGTATTGGAAACATTGGTAGATCTGCTAACCATGAGTGCTGTTATAAGGGAGTGGAATTGGGACCAAAATGATCCTTTGACAAAAGGGCTTCCTTTTCCTATTGTGACCATTCATTAAATCACTATCTGCTAAAGCAGGTAGATTTTATTACGACTGAAAGGCGAATATTTTAAACGTGGCGCACGGAAAAACAAAGCTCTTTGCTGCGCCGGGAAATACTTGCGGAGGTAACATATGGCAGAATGTCCTGTATGCGGGGTTGAAATTACCCTGTCCGGCGATGTAGAAGAAGGGGAAATCATTATCTGCGATGACTGCGGGTCTGAACTTGAAGTGACCGGCAAAGACAGTGTGCAGGAAGCCCCCCAAGAGGAGGAAGACTGGGGCGAGTGATCTTCGGGATGAACCTTCCCGCCTTTGGAAAGGGCACCATCAGCCCTCCACATGCCTGGGCGGGAAAACAATAACAAATAACAATAAGGTAAAACAAGGCCGAGGGTTTCATCTGTATCCTTTGCCAAAATGGAGTATATAATGAAAGTAGGTTTTTTACATTCCATCATCAGAAAAGAGGAAAAGCATCTGCTGGAAGAGTTGAGGAGCCGGAAGGGTGTTGACCTGGTAAAGATAGACGACAGACAGCACTTTTTTGACCTCCACAAGAACAGCTTTGATCTTGATATAGTCATTGAGCGATGCGTCAACCACTCCCGAGCGGTGCACGCCCTCAAGATCTTTAATGACCATGGTATCCCTACCGTGAACACCGCTGAGGTCGCGGAGATCTGCGGCAGCAAGTTCCTTACTACCCAGGCCCTGATCAAGGCGGGAGTGAACACGCCGAGGTGCTTTCTGGCATTTACCCCGGAGTCGGCCCTGGAGGCCATGGACCGGCTTGGCTACCCCTGCGTGATCAAGCCCACCACGGGGTCCTGGGGGCGGCTAGTATCAAGGGTCAATGACAGGGATGCAGCGGAGGCCATCCTGGAGCACAAGCAGATCCTGGGAAGTTACCACCATTCCATCTTCTATATCCAGGAATACATGGAAAAAAAAGGCCGGGACATACGCAGCTTTGTCGTAGGGGAAGACTGCATCGCGGCGATCTACCGCCTTTCAGACCACTGGATCACCAATACGTCCCGAGGTGGAAAGACCATGAACTGCCCCGTTAACAAGGAGATCCACGAGATCTCCGTGCAGGCAGCGAAGGCCTGTGGGGGAGGTGCGGTTGCCATCGATATATTTGAGACGGACCAGGGCTATTCCGTGAATGAAGTCAACTATACTATGGAGTTCAGGAACAGCATTGACGTGACCGGCGTCAATATCCCTGCAAAGATCGTGGACTACGTTCTGGAGGTAGGGCGGAAATGAAAGTGAGTATTGTGGGCGCATCCGGCTATGGAGGAGGTGAACTGCTGAGGTTGCTCCTGCAGCACCCTCATGTGGAGGTTCATCAGTGTACCTCCGAGAGATTTGTGGGCAAACCCGTCACTCGCATGCATCCTAATCTTAGGAAACAGACATCCTTAAAATTCTGCAGCATCAAAGAGCTGGATAAGGTCGATCTTCTTTTTGTGGCCTTGCCCCATACCCGGTGTATGCAGAAATTTGATGAGCTCAGATCCGTCGCTGATCGGCTTATCGACCTCTCAGCGGACTTCAGGCTGAAGGATCATGAGGCATACAGGAAGTGGTACGGCATACGGCACATGCAGCCGGACAGGCTGGCCGAGTTTGTCTATGGAAATGTTGAGCTACACAGGGAGGAGATGAAACAGGCCAGGTATATCAGTGGCGCCGGGTGCAACGCTACGGCAACCATCCTGCCCCTGTGGCCCCTTTTCAAACAGGGCGCCTTGGACGCCTCCATGCCAGTTGTAGCAGAGGCCAAATGCGGATCCTCGGAAGGAGGCAACAGCGCTAGCGAGGCATCTCATCATCCCGAAAGAAGTGGTTGTGTCCGCTCTTATAAACCAACAGGCCACAGGCATATTGCTGAGATGGAGCAGGAACTGGGGCATCCCGTCCATTTCTCCGCCACCTCTATTGAGATGGTCCGGGGTATCCTCGTGACGGCCCATCTCTTTGTAAAACAAGGCACCACCGAGAAGGACATCTGGAAGGCCTATCGTCAGGTTTACGGCAAGGAGCCTTTCATCAGGATCGTCAAGGAAAGACAGGGTATCTATCGTTTTCCCGAGCCCAAGATCCTGGCGGGCACCAATTACTGTGACATCGGCTTTGCACTTGATGGG
The DNA here is from genome assembly GCA_019307805.1 of Deltaproteobacteria bacterium. Classification (GTDB taxonomy): domain Bacteria; phylum Desulfobacterota; class DSM-4660; order Desulfatiglandales; family HGW-15; genus JAFDIX01. Next base: position 2,602 of record JAFDIX010000409.1, read on the forward strand.
ACCCGGCTGGTGGTGGTCTCCGCTATTGACAACCTGATGAAGGGGGCAGCCGGCCAGGCGGTACACGCCATGAACGTGATGTGCGGCTTTGATGAGACTGACGGCCTGGGTTTTACCGGCCTGCACCCCGTCTAATCCCCGGATCGCCGGAGTATTGGCGTACCGCCTTATTTGATCTCCACTTCTCCGTCAATAGGGTTTTCTCCCGTAATAACGTGACTCCCGGATAATCCTTATGTGTAGATTGCTCACAGTGCGTTCAGAAAAGCCATTTGCCATCATGCCTCATCTGGGGAAATTTGCTGATATTGCCAGGAACAGCAAGGAATATCAGGGCCATGGGTGGGGGTGTTCCTACCGGGACGAAAGCGGCCTCTGGAGATTTTACAAGAACATCAACCCCGTCTGGGAAGATGACCTGAGCAGGTTCGGTGCAACCACCCTCCTGGTGGCCCATGCGCGGAGCGCCTTCGAGGACAGGGACATTGTCATTGAGAACAACATGCCCTTTTTCGACGGCAGGACCGTCTTTGTTTTTAACGGCGAATTGCGGGGCGTGCAGATCCGGGAGCAAGGAAGGATCGGCGCGGAAAAGATCTTCAACTTTATCAGGCGCTTTGACAGGGAAGATACGCTGAAGGCCCTGGAAAAAGCTGTCGGTATCATCAAGAAGAGGACGCGGTATATCAGGGGCATGAACATCATCATGGTGAATGAAGGGGGCGTCTTTGTCTCCAGTTTCTTTAATGAGGATGAAGAATATTTCACCATGCGGTACAGGGAAGGAACGGAGCTGATTATCTGCTCGGAGCCCTACCCTTCCGGAAAAAAATGGCAGAGAATAGCCAATAATTCAGTGAGGGTTTGGTAAATGATCATTGTCAAGATCGGCGGAGGAAAAGGAATCAACATCTCAGGCATTGTCAAAGACCTGGCTGAGCTAAAGGAGAAGTTCATCATTGTTCATGGCGCCAATGCGCTTCGTGACAAACTATGCGAAGACCTGGGCCAGCCCAAACAGGTGCTCACCTCGGTCAAGGGATACACCAGCGTGTATTCTGACGAGAAACTCCTGGACGTTATGATGATGGCCTACGCGGGATTGAGGAACAAACGGATCGTGGAATCATGCCACCAGTATGGCATCAATGCTGTGGGTCTTACCGGCCTCGACGGCAAGCTGGTCCGGGGAAGGCGAAATAAAGGTATCAGGGTATACCAGGATGGAAAGCTGAGGATCGTCAGGGATTTTTCAGGAAAGCCTGAAGAGGTCAACAAGCCCCTTTTGGAGCTGCTCCTGGAAAACGGGTACGTCCCGGTTTTAACGGTCCCCATCATTGACGAGCAGGATGCGGCCATCAACACGGAAAACGATGATGTGGTCAGGGTATTGCA
>JAFDIX010000410.1 GCA_019307805.1 Deltaproteobacteria bacterium
GCTTGAGGCCGCGCAGAAGGACGATATCAGGCGGCTCTGGCTTAGAGGCGGGTTCCCCAGGAGTTATCTCGCGGAAGACCTCGATATCAGTTTCGAATGGCGGCAGGACTTCATTCGAACCTTCCTTGAGCGGGATATTGGGATGCTCGGATTCCGCATGCCGCCGGCCCGACTTGGCCGCTTTTGGAAAATGTGTGCCCACATTCACGGTTCTCTATTAAACGCATCAAAGCTCGCGGATTCCCTGGGGGTAAGCTCTCATACTGTTCGTTCCTACATCGATCTTCTAGAGCATACCTTCATGTTGCGGGTACTCTTACCCGACGCCCCGAATTTGAAAAAGCGCCTGGTTAAATCACCCAAGATCTATATCCGCGATAGTGGAATTCTACATGCGTTGCTTGATATCCGCACACATGACGATCTGCTTTCCCATCCAATCCTGGGGGCATCCTTTGAGGGATTTGCCATGGAGAACCTTCTCGCGTTTGCAAAGAATTATGAACCGTCCTTTTACCGAACAAGCGCAGGTGCGGAGATCGATCTTATTTTAAGAAGAGGGCGGCGTACACTGGCCTTTGAGTTGAAATCATCTACCACCCCCAGAGTTTCCAAAGGTTTCTGGAACGCGCTCGAGGATATTTCTCCAGATGAGGCTTACGTGGTGGCACCGGTGAAAGAATCCTATCCGATAAAAGGTGACGTGATGGTGAGCCCGCTTCAAGAAATCATAGCTAAACTTCAGAAAGAATAACAAGATGCAATTCCGGAGTGTGACCGAGCTTGCACTGCTCAAGGACTTTGTCTATTAGGGAGGATTTTATGAGGGAACTGATTATTCAGATATCTGGCTGGGTACCGGCCTTTATCATCCCAACAGCAACCGCCATACAGTTGTGGAAAATCATCAAGAACAAGTCCAGCGAGGGTGTAAGCTGGGTCACCTGGTTTCTCTTTGGCATCGCCAATCTGGGTCTCTACATCTACACGGAAAAGTACTACGACCCCCAGGCAATCATCGGCCTTTTTCTTACTGCAATAATAGATTTTGTGATTGTTGGATTGTTCTTCTTTGCCTATAAAAAATGAAAAACTCTGCCATTTTATGGTGCCCGTCAGCCAATTGACCGGGCTTTCAACAACAATCCTTATTCAATGAAGAGTCCCTTTATCAAAGTATGATTTCACGATCCTATTATAGGATCCATCTTTGATCATTTCCTGCAGTATTCTATCAAACCTATCCCTTACAGAAATCAAATTATTTTTTTTGGAAAACGCTATATAACTCGGCACCCTCTGAATGGATGGTTTCAGTTGCTTGACATGATCCTGCGCATCCATTTTTCTTAGGATGTCCATTGCTCCAAATGTATTGCTCACTAGGATATCAAAATGTCCTTCCAGCAACCTGTGCATATTCACTTCAGCGGAATCTGATATCACCAATTTTGTAATAATACCATTTTTCACTGCGTCATCAAAAATGCTTCCATAGCTTATATTCAATACGACGCCAAAGGCATATCGATTCATTTTTCTTAAATCACCGTCAAAAGTCATATTTGATTTTTTTCCCACAAATAGGGAAATGGTCTGCGTAAGAAGGACCTCTCTTGAATAGTCGGCAAATTTTTCTCTTTCTGAAGTCTTGAAAGCTGTAAAAATGGCATCTGCTTCACCATTTTCAATTTGCCCCAACGCGGTCGCCCATGGATGCAGTGAAATAGTAATAGGTTGATTCATTCGACTAAACGCTTCTCTAATTATTTCCACTGCAATTCCTTTGATTTCACCATCCTTTTCGAATTCGTATGGTGGATACTGCAAGGTGACCAATTTGAGTGTGGAGGCAGAACCATTGAGGGGTATTAATAAGAAAACAGCGAATATTGAGGCAAGAAACATTTTCTTTGTTTTCATCTTTTTTATCCTCCTTTGTACAAGCGACCTATTCGTACCGCAGGGCTTCGATGGGGTCCAGGCGGGCGGCCTTGCGTGCCGGGTAGAATCCGAAAAACACGCCTACGGCTGCTGAAAAACTGAATGCCAGGATGACTGATTCCACTCTCACGACGGTAGGCCATCCCTCCCCCAGGGAAGCAATACCCACAGAGCCCAGGAGTCCAAGGACCACCCCTATCAAACCGCCGATCAGAGAGAGGATGACGGACTCAATGAGAAACTGGGCCAGGATGTCACGGCCTCTGGCACCGACGGCCATGCGGAGTCCAATTTCCCTCGTGCGCTCCGTGACCGAGACCAGCATGATGTTCATAATGCCTATTCCCCCGACCAGCAGCGATATACCGGCCACCGCGGCCAGCAGCAGGGACATGGCCCGGGAGGACTTGGCCCGTGTTTCCAGTATCTGTGAAAAATTCCGGACAAAAAAATCGTCCTCCTGATTTTCTCTCAGTCTGTGTCGCTGCCGCAGGAGTTTCTTTACCGATTCAACAGTCTGGGGGACCAATTCCGCTGTATAGGACTTTACGAATATGGCACCCACCTTTTTCCCCCCGAGATAGCGGGCGCCAAGGACCCGTTTCCTGGCCGTGGACAGGGGAATAAAGACGGTATCATCCTGGTCCCGGCCCATCGGGGTCTCCCCCTTTTCCTTGAGTATCCCGATGATCCGGAAGGGCACCCGCTTGATGCGTATGATTTCCCCGACGGGATCCTGGTCCGGAAAGAGATTCTCCACCAGGGTCATCCCCACAAGGACCACCTTGGCTGCACCGTTTATCTCTTCAGGCCTGAAGGAACGGCCATGCTCAATTTCCCACTCTCTGGCAGCCATATATTCAGGTGTGACCCCGTGGACAAGTGTCGCCCAGTTGAGATTGCCAAAGACCACCTGACCTGGGCCGCGAAGAGAGGGTGCGGCAACCTCAACGGTTGGGATCTCCCTTTGTATTGCCTCTGCATCACCCTCCGTAATGCTGGCTTTTGTCCCGGCACCCAGGCGGACGCCACCGGCTGTACCTGATCCCGGTGCCACCATGATGAGGTTGGATCCCAGGCTGGCGATAAGATCTTCCATGCGGGCCTCAGCCCCGGAACCCACGGAAATCATGATGATGACGGCTGCCACGCCGATAATGATCCCAAGGGTCGTAAGGATACTGCGGAGGATATTGGCCCGAAGGGCACGAAGCCCGGCAAAGAGGGAGTCAAAAAGTCTCACGTGGTTTCCCCTTCTCCGCTTTCAGGTTCCTGAAGCAGCATGCTGTCGGCATCACAGGTATCCTGCACGCCATCGTCCCCTACAATATGCCCGTCCCGAAACAGGATGCTTCTCCTGGCAAATTGCGCTATTTCCTTCTCGTGGGTGACGAGCACCACGGTGATGCCCTTTTGATTCAGCCGCTGCAGGACAGACATAATTTCACAGCCCGTCCTGGTATCAAGGGCGCCGGTCGGCTCATCTGCAAGGATAAGTGCCGGGTCATTTACAAGGGCCCGTGCAATGGCGACGCGCTGCTGCTGTCCCCCTGAGAGCTGTGTGGGCAGGTGGTGAGAACGATCGGAAAGGCCGACGGACTCAAGAACGGCCTCCGCCTTTTTTATGCGTTTTCGACGCGGAATGCCGCCATACATGAGCGGCAGGCACACATTGTCCAGGGCGGTAGTGCGGGCCAGAAGGTTGAATGTCTGGAATACGAAACCAATCTTGCGGTTTCGTATGCGGGCGAGCTGGTCACGCCTGAGTGAGGAAATGTCCTCCCCTTCAAGGAAGTACCGGCCCTCTGTGGGTTTGTCAAGGCAGCCCAGCAGATTCATGAAGGTGGACTTACCGGAACCTGAAGGCCCCATCACGGCAGCAAATTCGCCCCGTTCGACTTCTACTGAAATGCCTCCCAGGGCGTGAATCACCTGAGAGCCGACATAGTAGTCCTTCACAAGTCCCTCAACCCTCAGCAGCGGCTCCGCCATATCAGAATCCGAACCTCCTTCCGCTGCTTTTCCTGCGCCCGGAGGGTTGTACCGTCCC
>JAFDIX010000411.1 GCA_019307805.1 Deltaproteobacteria bacterium
CTCCAAATGCAAGGCTTGCGAATCTTGAGGAATGAGGCGTACTTACAGTACACCGCAATGACGAAAGATGAAGCGTAACGCAGCAGTTGGACTTTTTACGAAGCCGTCAAAGTTATTTCTGGGACATGATACTAAAACCCTCGCCCCTGGGGGAGAGGGAAGGGTGCGGGGACGATAACAAAAGCAGGGTCGCAATGATCCTGTTTTTCAGGCCTTCTTTCCCCTTTCCGGGCAGGAAAAAACCCTTTTAATGGCCCCCCCAAAATGATAGAGTGACCCAAAATCTTTCCCCTTGCAATGGAACAGGGTGACCTGCAATGACCAGGAACGCCGAAGACCGATTTTCCGCTGAAAATGTATGCCGTGTTCTCATGGGGAACGGCCTTATTTCAGAGGATCAGAAACAGACCGTCCTCAAAAAGGAACAGGCCGTTCGAAGAAAGCTGGAAAAGGTGCGGGCCATGCGCCAGGCCTCTGCGCCGGCAAAGGGAAGGGTTTCCAACCCCGTGACCTTCGTGGATGTCATCTCCTCCCTTGCCCTGGAGAGGAAGGACGACCCTACCAAGACCCTGGACGAAGAGACCATCTTCCAGGTCCTGGCAAAGGCCTGGAAGATCCCCTACAGGAAGATCGATCCCCTGAAACTGAATCTCAATCTGGTGACTACCACCATCCCCCATACCTTTGCCATAAAGCACCTGGTCCTTCCCATAGCCATCAAGGATGGGAATCTGGTGGTCGCCACGCCCAACCCCTTCAACGTGGAGGTGATGGAGGACATCGCACGGGTCAGCCATCTCAAGGTCAAGCCCATTGTGAGCAGCAAGTCGGATATCATCAAGTTGATCAACGAGTTTTTCGGGTTTAAGCGCTCCATTGCAGCGGCGGAGGACCAGTTTTCCATGCCGGCGGTGGACCTGGGAAATCTGGAGCAGTTCGTACGCCTGCGAACCGCTGATGAACTCCCTTCTACGGACCAGCACATTGTCAACGCCGTTGACCACCTCTTCGGGTATGCCTTTGAACAGAGAGCGAGCGATGTCCACATAGAGCCCAAGAGGGACAAGAGCATGGTGCGGCTTCGCATTGACGGGGCCCTCCACAATGTCTATGAACTCCCAAAGAATGTCCACTCGGCCATAGTGAGCCGCATCAAGACCCTGGCGCGTCTGGATATGGCCGAGAAGCGTCGGCCCCAGGACGGGCGTATCAAAATGGACAAGGAAGGGGTGGAGGCGGAGATCAGGATTTCCACCGTGCCCGTGGCATTTGGGGAGAAGCTGGTGATGCGGATCATGGATCCGGAGATCCTTTTTCAGGACCTGGACAAGCTGGGGTTCACTTCCATGGACCTGATTCGGTATCAGCAGTTCGTGAACCTTCCCCATGGGATCATCCTTGTCTGCGGCCCCACAGGGAGCGGAAAATCCACCACCCTTTACTCCACCCTGCGTTACCTTTCCACCCCCGACGTCAATATCACCACCGTAGAAGACCCCATTGAGATGGTGCACGAGCAATTCAACCAGATCGCGGTGCAACCCCAGGTGGATATTACCTTCGGCTCAATCCTGCGATACATCCTGAGACAGGATCCCGATATCATCATGATCGGGGAGATGAGGGATCTTGAGACAGCGGAGAACGCTATACAGGCAGCACTGACCGGACACCTGGTCCTGTCCACGCTGCACACCAATGACGCCCCTTCAGCGATCACACGGCTTCTGGATCTGGGTATTCCACACTTTCTGGCCCAGGCGACCCTGGTGGGTATCCTGGGACAACGTCTGGTCCGGAGGATCTGCCATCACTGTAAGGAGCCCTTTGAGATGGATGCCGGGGAACTGGCAGCCCTTGGCCTGGATTTTGGAAAACAGGACACCGTCACGATTCACAGGGGAAAGGGGTGTCTCAAGTGCCGCGGAACCGGGTACCTGGGAAGAAGTGGAATCTATGAGGTCCTTCCGACGAGTGAAGCCATCAAGAGGCATCTCACCCCGGAGTGCGATGCGGAGGTGATCCGTGATACGGCCCGAAAGGAAGGGATGGTCACCCTGCGGGAAAATGCCGTCAAGAAGCTTCTGGCGGGGGAGACGACCTACCAGGAGGTTTTGAGGGTTACGTGGGAACCAAGCTAGGAGTCCATATCGTAAATTCCTGGTTTAAAACCCGTAAGCGATCAATTGAGAACCGGATTCACCTGAGCAAAGGCATAAGGCGCCCCAGTGAAATAGGTGCCTTCAGCACATTTCACGGGGCAGGCACGGCACACGGCGTAAGGGTCTTCTGGCCGTCCTTTTTCACCTTGAGCCTTGTGCCTTATGCCGTTTGCCGTGTCATTGGTCCGGTAAATGGCGATAGAAACCGCGGGCTTTCATCCTATTCTGAAGACCTTACCCAGACACTATGCTTGTTCTGCTGACTATCTCCGACTTTGCCATCATCCAACACCTGGAGACCCCTTTCAAAAAGGACCTCAACATCCTGTCCGGAGAAACCGGGGCGGGAAAGTCCATCATTATTAACGCCGTCAACCTGATTCTGGGGGGGCGGGCCTCCGGAGATCTCATTCGCACCGGCTGCGGTGAAGCGAGGGTTGAGGCCCTCTTCAGCCTTCCAAAAAATTCCACTATTCAGGAACTGCTCGAACCCCTGGATATTCCCTTTGAGGGGGAAATTCTCATCAAGCGGATCATCTCAAAAGAAGGACGGAACCGGATTACCATAAACGGGTCCACGGTGACCCTGCAGATGCTGTCCAGTGTCGGCCCACGACTCATCAGTGTTTCCGGGCAGCATGAGCATCAGGTGCTCCTGAGACCGGATGACCACCTTTCCCTGTTGGACGATTTCGGTGGATTAGGTGAGGAACGGAGAGCGCTTAATAAGGCCTTTGGGGAATATCAAACCCAAAGAAAAGTCTTTAGAAAGCTTGAAAGAGATATTCTGGAAGGGGAACAGAGGCAGGAACTGAAAAAATTCCAGATGGAGGAAATTGAGAGGGCCAATATTCAGCCGGGTGAAGATCAGTTGCTGGAGGAGGAAAGGAAACGCCTTCGCTATGCGGAGCAGTTGTTGGTGATCATAGGGCAGACATATGACGCCCTCTATGAGAATGAGAACGCTATTCTCAGCAGGCTCGCCCATTGTGCCAGGGATATGGAAAAGGGGACGGATCTGGATCAACGATTCTTCCCCGTTGCGAAGACCCTCAACACGAGCAGGGCGGAATTGGAAGACGCTGCCATGGCCCTCAGGGATCTTCAAAAGGGGATCTCCGTGGATCCCGCCCGGCTTGAGGAAGTCGACGAGAGGGTACAATTCCTTCATGAGCTTAAACGAAAGTATGGTTCAACCCTTGAAGCCGTGCTGGAATTCAAGGGCAAGCTTTCTGACAGCATAGAGAATCTGGATAGAAAACGTGCTGAACTGAAACAGGTGGACACGGGGCTCAAGGAACTGGAAAAGACCATGAAAAAAATGGCCCGAGCGCTCTCCCAAAAAAGGAGAAACGCGGCCAAGGCATTTGAGAAGGCGGTCACCGGGGAACTCGACCATCTGGATATGGGGGGAACCCGCTTTGAGGTCAGGTTTCAACAGGAGAACGGGGCAATGAAGCCCGGGGGTGAAGGGCCGGAGGATGGCCTGGAGGGCCTGGGTGCAGACGGTTATGACAGGATCGAATTCATGCTCTCTCCCAACCTGGGGGAAGCATTGAGACCCCTCAGTAAAATAGCCTCCGGCGGGGAGTTGTCCAGGATCATGCTGGCCATGAAGACAATCCTTGCCAGCACCATCTCAGTGGAGACGATTATTTTTGACGAAGTTGATGCCGGTATCGGCGGAGCAACGGCTGAGGTGGTTGGCGAGAAGCTCAACTCCCTGGCCAACTATCATCAGATCCTTTGCATCACCCACCTCCCCCAGATCGCCAGCAAAGGGGCGACGCACTTTCAAGTAGAGAAGAGTGTGGTTGACGGCCGCACCC
>JAFDIX010000047.1 GCA_019307805.1 Deltaproteobacteria bacterium
GTCGGATCGAGGAACCCCTGCTGAGATTGCTTCCGTCACCTCCCTGGGGAATATGTTGGCAGGCCTGGCCGATGAGGATGCCGGCAAAGTGGTCCTATGGGAGCAGGAGCAGGCTCAGGATCTCAAGGAACGACTCAGATCCGGCACCCCTGTGGGGGGAAAATGTATTGGGATTGTGGGGCCGGAGGGCGGATTCTCAGAAGAGGAGATCCGGGCCGCACTGGATACAGGTTTTCAGACCGTGTCCATGGGGAACAGAATTTTGCGGGCCGGGACAGCGGCCCTCACCCTTGTCGGCATTATCCAATATGAATGGGGAGACCTTGGCCTGGCACATAAAGATCCGGGTCCAGAGGGCCCGGCTTTGGTTATCCCCAGAGGGGATTTGCTTTGTTGAAAGTTCATTGGCTCATTGAAATTTCAAATAGCAACTCCCAAAATTCAAAATTCCAAACAAAAAAACAATCGCTTTGAACCAGTTTGAAATTTGCGATTTATTTGTAATTTGGTGCTTGGAATTTGTCATTTTAGACACAAAACTCCAAGGCGGAGCCAGCTATCTCTGACCTGGTCCAAAGGACCGGGTTTTACAAGTAAAAATAAAGTCCGTTTTCTCTGTGTACTCTGTGTGCTCTGCGAGAGATTTCCTGAGAGGTCGAGATTTCAGATGCCGTCGGCACCCCGCTCATCCTCACTGCTTTTCTGGTATACGGTAAGACGCCGTCTTCGGTTGGTCACTTCTCTGATAAAATGCCCAATCGATATATCAAACTTAATCCTTTTGAGGTTGTGCCTGTGCTTGTCAATGTACTTGACCGCCGGCTTCACCCCAAAATCCGTGGAATCATCCAGGACAATAAGACCCCCGACATGTAACACCCTGTCTGTCAAGACCAGATCACTCAGGGTGTAATCCAGACAATGGTTGCCGTCAATAAAGGCGAAGTCAAACTTCTCACCGCGTTTTTCCATTTCTGGAATTGCCCTGAGAGAATAATCTTCCACTACCTTCACGTTGTGATCCAGTTCAAGTCTTTTGAGAAGGGCCTTGCCTGCATTATGCCACTGGGAGGACTGAAAGGGGTCTATGATCGTATGTGCATTTTGGGTTCTCTCATAGGTGTTTTGGGCCTTGGCAATATAGGCAGAGCTGATTCCATTCGCCATTCCGATCTCAATAACCCTTGACGGTTGGAACATGCGAACCAGCACATAGAGAAATCTTCCATACCTGGCATTGATCTGGCAGCGAAGATCAACAGGTGTTCCACCTTCCCCAAGGGTGGTCTTTGCACCTGCAATCTGATCCAGATCTGCCGTTTCTGCGCAGGACCGCCAGGATGTCAGAAACTGCGCCGCCAACTTCCTATTAAATGCCTTCATAGGATCGTATGGCATTATCGCTCCTTGGTTGGACCCTTCCCTTTTTCATTCCATTGTGCCGATTACTGCGCTGTTGTGCCTATGCATCCCATCCAAATTGGGCGGACTCCCCGAGTTCCTCTTCAATTCTCAAGAGCTGGTTATATTTGCAGACCCTCTCTGAACGAGACAGGGAACCGGTTTTAATCTGTCCCGTTCCTGTGGCAACCGCCAGATCAGCGATAAAAGGATCCTCTGTTTCCCCGGACCGGTGGGAAATGACGGCATTCCATCCCACCCCTCTGGCCATCTGTATGGCCTCGATGGTCTCCGTCAATGTTCCGATCTGATTCAACTTGATGAGAACGGCGTTCGCGGAATTTTCCTTAATCCCCCGGGCGATGCGTTTTGTATTGGTCACGAAAAGGTCATCCCCCACGATCTGGATTCGGTCTCCCAGCATCTCTGTCATCTTTTTCCAGCTCTTCCAGTCATTTTCATCCAGCCCGTCCTCAATGGAGAATATAGGGAACCGCTTGATCCAGTCAGCATAGAAGGCAATCATGTCCTCCCCGCTCCGTTTGGATTGGTCGGATTTGAAAAACACATACTTCCCGTTTTTATAAAACTCGGAAGCCGCGGGGTCGAGTGCCAGGACCACATCCTTTCCGGGTCGATATCCCGCCTTCTTGATGCCGGCCAGAACCATCTCCAGGGCCTCGTCATTGGATTTGAGATCCGGGGCAAAACCTCCTTCATCGCCAACCGCCGTGGAAAGTCCCTTGCCCTTCAGGACAGCGGCCAGCCCATGGAAGACCTCTGCCCCTATTCGCAGGGCCTCCTTGAATGTTTTGCCGCCTATGGGCATGATCATGAATTCCTGAATGTCCACGTTATTGCCCGCGTGCTGTCCACCGTTCAGGATATTCATCATGGGCATGGGCAACCGACATGCATTGGTGCCGCCGATATAACGGTAAAGGGGCATGTACAGGGAGTCCGCAGCAGCCCTTGCCACGGCAAGGGAAACCCCCAGGATGGCATTGGCCCCCAGCTTCCCTTTGTTGGGAGTGCCGTCCAACTCGATCAGTGTCCTGTCCACCATCCTCTGATCCATTCCATCCAGACCAGTGATGGCGGGACCGATGACTTTATTGACGTTCTGAACAGCCTGTTCAACACCCTTTCCCGAATAACGTTTCTTCCTTTTGTCTCTCAATTCAACGGCTTCATACTCTCCAGTGGAGGCCCCCGAAGGAACCGCCGCACGGCCCAAGCCCCCGTCACTGAGCCCCACCTCTACCTCCACTGTGGGGTTCCCCCTTGAATCTAAAATTTCCCGGCCAAGAACGATTTCAATCCTTTCCATAACCATCCTCCCATATCGTTTCTGATGACTTTGATGACTGCTATTTTCGAGCGAATGATAGAGGATTCGACTATTGATTACAAGACAAAAGGCTGTTAATATCTCTAATCGCAATGTCTGGTTTCAAACCCGTGAGCCATTGATTGAAAACCGGATTTGTTCTGCACAAAGGCACCAGATACACGGCGCACGGCATAAGAGTAAGGAAAACAACGGACAAAAATATGAACAAAAAGACGCAGATCCTGGATGCAGCCCTTTCAAAAGGCCAAAGTACTCTCACAGAGCATGAATCAAAGATGTTTCTCAAGGCATACGGCATTCCTGTTACCCGGGAGGTGGAGGTATTGGAGAGAGGGGATTTGGATGCAGCCCTTGAAAATATCGGGTTCCCCCTGGTGATGAAGGCATGCTCTCCACTTTTGTCTCACAAAACAGAAAAGGGACTGGTCAGAACGGACATTCGAAATCAAGAAGAAGCGACCGCTGCCTTTGAGGAACTCCTGACCGGCATGGAGGAGTCAGAGGGATCCATCCTTGTGCAGGAGATGGTGCATGGAGAAAGGGAGCTCATGGTGGGTATGACGCGTGATCCCCAGTTCGGGCCATGTGTTCTTTTCGGTTTGGGGGGTATCTTTACGGAGGTCCTGGAAGACGTCTCATTTCGTGTAGCACCTGTTGAAAAAAAGGATGTCCTGGAAATGATGCAGGACATCAGGGCGCGAAAAATTTTGGGGGACATCCGCGGGTTACCCGCGGCGGATCTCGACAGTCTCGCTGACATGATCATAGCCATCGGAGAGATCGGTCTTGAAAATGATATTATTCAGGAGATAGACTTGAACCCCGTTATCCTTTCAGGGACCCATCCCATCGCTGTAGATGCGCTGATCGTCTTGAATTCCGATAAGGGGGTGGCGGACAAGCCAACCAGAGGCGGGTAAACCGATCCATCCTCCGTAGCAGGCTACTGCGGAGGACGGGCGAGTTGACAGCGTTGATGTCCTACTTGCATTGCTTATAGCCTATGTAGACGGCTAAGAATTCACCTTTTTCAAGTGCGGGGTCATGATGACCATAGCCGTGATAAACCAGAAGGGTTCCATGATCCTCACGATAATGAACGTATTTGAGCCTATGGAGTGAAACAGCAAACCCGCAAATCCGGCAAGAAAACCCATCGCAAGACCGCGCTGGACGGGGTCTTCAGCCACCTTGAAAGAATCGTAGGTCTGTCTGAAAATAGTGTATAGCAGGATAAAGAAGAAAAATATTCCAAGAAATCCCGTCTCCAGAGCGACCCTGGCATACTGGGCATCCAGGAAACGGTATCCCGTCACGCCATAACCCAGAAAGGGATGATTGATATAGTCCCTGGAGGCTTGCCGCCAGCTCACAATTCGAGCAGATAAAGACGTATCCAGCTTCACCCCTCCAACCTCAACGACATTTTTTTGCCTTTGACCCTGGGTAAATGTATACATCACCCTCTCTTTTGCAGCCTGCGGGGCAATGAATGGGAGGGTAACTCCCAGCAGGAGGATTGCAGCCAGTACCCATTGTTTCTTTTCGGACAACAGAAGAAATGTCAGCATGGCCGGTATGGCAGCAAGGTAGGAGCTTCTGGACTGGGTGTAAAACAGGGGTGTGGCAAATAGCACTGCCAGGGCGCCGTAAATCAACTGATTGCGAAAAGAAGGGGTAGTCAAAAACAGCCCCACAACGATGGACAGCATGAATACCAGGTAGCCGCCAAAGGTGTTGGGCTCGCCCACCTCGCCCTCAAAGGGGGCTGAGACCCTGTGACCCTCTGGAATTTGAGCGATACCGATGAGGGAGACGATAGCACAGGTAATGAGCATGGCCCACAAATAGTTTTGTACTTGTTTGTTGCTCTCCAGGTGATTGGCCACGATGAAGTAGACGATCATGTATTCAAAATATTTGAGGACAAAAAAGAAGCCTGTGACCAGGTTAACCCTTCCGAATATAGCCCCGAACAGCGTGGAAACCAGGCAGATGATGATGTAGAAGGCAATGGGTTTGTTCAATGGTGTTCTCAGGAATAAACCCAGCTCCTTGTGAATGGACATCTTTGCCAGCCAGCTAAATCCGATGATGACAAGAAGGAAATCATCAAGCCTCAGGGTAACCCCACGTCCGAGGGAAGCCCCGCCGGTAGTTCCCACAACAAATTCCGGGCTCAAAAGCATGGAAAATATGAGGATAAAAAGTCCGAACTCGGTACTTACGAAGCTGATGACGAAGATTGCCATCCCGGCGGCCAAGGCCATGGTCTTGACTGGGGAAAGATTGGGGACAATAAAAGCTATGCCGACAAGGATAAGCAAGAGGATGATCAGAGGGAGGATAAGTTGAAGAGTGGTCTGGCCCTTACCGTTCATGAAAAGATTTTTTAGGGTGTCTCTCAAGGTGCTGACCCTGTCAAGGATGCATACAGTACGACATGATGGGAAGAAATATTGGCAAGAAAACCTACCGACTACCTATCCACGATTTGACTCTGGAGGCCTTTGGATTGCAAAAGGCCCCTTTGGTATTCCGCCCCCTCTCTGGTGACATAAGCGCCTACCATGAGCCTGGAATTTCCTCCAGGTCCTGTGAGGATATAGGGGGAAAAGCCGTGGTCCTTGAGGGCGTGCTTTTGGTCTTCCAGGGCACTCGAATCACTGGGATAAACACCAACAAGATTCCCAAAGGCCGTTTTCTTTACCTTTGCATCCTTGAGTCCATGCTCCAGGAGGAACGCTTCAGCCTCCCGGGGCGCTTTGAAATGACCTATGAATAACCGATACCATTCCCCCTTATCCTTGAACTTAACCCTCGTCCAGTAGGGGGCCAGGCCTTTGCGGCTTTGCACCCGAAAAGCGGTCTCTGCCCGCTTCAAGGTCTTAAAGGAACCAAGATAGAGGGAATAGGGCTGGGGCGCCGTCTCGGCAACCGGGACTGGTTCACCGGGGCTTTTCTCCTCTCCCGGGATGCCGGCTGTGGCAGCAGGAGGGGCTTTTGCACCCTGTCCCCCTGTCCCCTTTGTGGGCCCGGGGGCAGTCTTTGTGAGCTTCACGGAGGACTCTGACTTTTCCTCTGTGGGGGTGGTTGCCGCAGGACGTGGGGGCTTTAAAACAGGAGCGGGAATCTCTTTTTCGGGCTGACGGGCCGGCTTCGGAAGGGTTTTTGTAGCCTTGACCGCCGGGACATTTTGCTTCTTTTTAAACGAATCCATCTTTCCCGGGTCCGGTTTTTTAATATGCCCCTTGTTCGGACCCTCTGCCCCTAACAGTTTCAGCGGATCGATGATTCCATTCTGCCAGAGCAGGCCTGCGGCCAAAAAGGCAAGGGCTATAAAAAGGAGGGATATCTTCAAAAAGCGATACTTGGTTCCCTCCCTGTCTCTGGTCCTTCTCCGTTTTTTATCGGGGGGGCTCGTCTGACCTTCTTTTCCCCGGCTGCGGTCCTTTCCGGTGAACAGGGGAAGAAGGCCCAACCATCCCTTTCCCTTCCTCCCCTTTTCATCCTGCTCGCTGTAGGAATAATAATACTTATAGTATTTAAAATCCTGAAAATCGGGGCTGATCTCGGGCCTCATACCATTGAGGACGACCCCCATAAAATTGCATTTTGCCTGCTCGAGCTGGGTCGTGGCCCGTTTTAATAGTCCCCGGGACACGCTCCCTACGCGGTACACCAGAAGTACGCCATCCATTTTGGAGCCAAGAATGGCTGCGTCTGCAGTGGAGAGGATGGGTGGGGAGTCAAACAGGATGAGGTCATACTCTTCCTTTGCCTCATCAACGAATTCTATGAGGCGCTTGGATTCAATGAGTACGGCCGGGTTGGGAGGGATTGAGCCCGCGGTGATCAAATGAAGATTGTCCAGACCCGGGGTCATCATGACCTCATCAAGGCTCATTTTCCCCATGATGAGATCCGTAATGGTCTTCACGGTATCCCGCCAGGCGTAGTTCCCCAGGAGTATATCGGTCAGGCCCGGGGTAATCTCCACGCCAAAGGCCCGCGCCAACATCGGCTTTCTCATATCCGAGCCAACCAGAAGCGTCTTCATCCCCGCCTGAGCCATGGTGATGGCCAGATTTACCGACACCATGGTCTTTCCCTCCTGGGGGGATGCGCTGGTCAAGGCGATGGCCCGTGTCTGGCTCTCGGCATCCCTGAATTGGATATTGGTTCTCAGGGCGCGGAAACTCTCTGAAATCATGGACTTGGGAAAAGAATGTGACACAAGATAGGCCGTCTGCATGACAGAGGATGACTCTTTCCCCTGTGGTAGTGTTTTCTCCAGAGTTTCTATGAGTTCCTTGGCATCGGCGTGGGGAACAACCCCCAGCACCTGAGACCCAAGGGTTTCCTCGACATCCTCGATCGCTCCCAGCGAGGTATCAAAGGTTTCTACAATGAATGCGGCGACCAGACCCAAAACCAGGCCTATGACCACTCCCATTGCTCCGGTGGTGGCCGTCTTGGGGGGATTGATGGGGCTGGTGGGCGTGAGGGCGGGTTTGACGATAGTCACTTCCTCAGGTTTCTCGGCCTTTCTGATAAGGGCTTCCTGGTTTTTTTGCTCTAAAAGAGATGTCATGTTGGTGTAGAGTTCGACCTTCCTTTTAAGGCGGTCATACTCCAACTTCTTTTCCATGAGCGAGTTGGTTTTCTGTTCAATTTGGGAGAGCTGTCCATTGAGGTCGCCTTCTTTGGTCTGGGCCATTTTCATCTCGATCTTCAAAAGCATGGCCATCTTGCGGGCAACTTCAGCGATTCTGCGATCCGCGGCGATCACTTCAGGGTGTCTTGATGTGAAGTCCTGCAGCAGGGTTTCCCGCTTCAATGTCAATTCCACGACCTTATCATTGGCTGCCTGATATTGCTTGCCCGCCGCAGGGGAATAGAAATTGGCATCGGCAACCTCAGGTTTTTCAATGAAACGGTCCAATCGATTCGAAAGGGCGGTGAGTCCCCGTCTTGTTTCACCCAACTTCTGGATATTATTCTGAAGCTCCTGGGCCCGGGCAAGGAGATTCTCACTTTGCATGTCAATAGATATTATCTGATTGGCCTGGCTGAATCTGTTGAATTCCTCCTCTGACTCTCTCAGCTTCTGACGCACTTCTCTCAATTGGTCCCTTATATACTTCAGGGCCTCTGTCGTCCTTTTCATCTGCTGTTGGGAATGCATTTCCTTGTAGGTGAGGGCAATAGTGTTGGCAAGCCTCTGGGTCAGGAGGGGATCTCTGTCCGTTACCAGAATATTTATAATATTGGCAAAATTCTCACGTTCTACCGTTACCTTGGACTGAAGGTCTTCAATGATACGGATGGCATTCTGCTTCAGGGCATGGTCTTTGATCCCAATGTCCCTGCTCGGTATTCGCCTCAATTTTTCGGCCACCTTCTCAAAAACCGGGTAGCTCTGGATCACCGACATCTGGGTCTCAAGGTCGTCGCCGCTTCCCCAGGATAGGGTTTTGGCGTAGAGCCCCTCTACGGTTGTTTCTCTTTCGAACCGTATACTGCAGACAGAGGAATAAATAGGCGCCGGGGCTCTGAGGAAGGCAAAGGCCGTGCTGAAGGTCCCAAGGATGAGCGCGGTAAGGATGACAATTGCCTTCCTCTTCTTGAGGATACGCCAGTATTCCCTCAGATTTATGTCATACTGGGCCAATATGTTTCCCTTCTACTTGTGCAAAAGACATCCCATGAGACCCTTTTACTGGTTTTTAATGAGGGGACGAAGTGTATATTCTCTATAGGTTTCCGCGGGCCATCTGACAAGTTCAAGCATGGGTCTCGCATTTTCAATCCATCGATTGATGTCCCCTATCAGCATCCGGGGAACGTAGACCAGGTCCCCATCCTGGAGGGGTATGTTCTGGGAGACATCAGCTTTGTTCAATAGGGCATCCAGGTCCGCCATCATCACAAGCGGCTTGGCGCCCGGGGAGTCATAACCCCGGACAATGAGGGTCTGCTCTTCCTTGGCTTCACTGGTAAAATTCCCCGCCAGGGCCAGGGCGGTGAGCAGATCCCGTGCATTCCTCAATTGATACACGCCTTGGTTTGCTACCGCACCAAGGACATAGACCCTTTCACCAAGTGGGGACTCGGGAATATCCACGATATCCCCGGCATCTATAATCACGTTCTGGCTCTCATCACCCCGCTCGATGATGTTGTAGAGGTTGATAGGAAATTTCCTTCCCTGCCTGATCAACCGCAGTCTCTTGATATCGGCATCGACGGTGTAGCCCCCTGCCATTGCAATGAGATCCATGAGGGTGGTCTTCCCTCTCAAGAAAAACCTTCCACTGCGTGCCTGACCAATATCACGGGATCTCAGGGACACGAACTCACCGCTGATCAAGGCGGTCTTGCTCTGGTACTTGCTCATCCGGACATCAATTCTGGGTTTTCGCACATACTTGGATAATTTCGCCGTCAAGAGGGTGTCCACTTCACTGGGGGTGAGATCCTCTATGAAAATATCATCGAGGAAAGAATAGGATATCCTGCCCCTTGAGTTCACGGGGACCTCGGCTGTCGTGATCTTCTCCCCCACCCGGGAGTCGATGGTGAGGACATCCAGTGGGCCGATACGGTATTCCGGAATCCCGGATACATCTTTAAACACCTTGTTCTCTGTGACCTTGGCCATCTCGGCCACCACTTCCCGTTTCCGCCGGGTCGGGGCCTCCCCGAAAACCTTGGGGTCCCTGGCCATGACCATAGCCTTGACCGGCGTTCCCTGCACCGCGGTGCTGGAACAGGACTGCAGGCTCGGTATGCACAGTAAAAGAGCGGCAAGAGCGCACTTTACACAAACCCATTTCCTAAAAAAATGCATAGTACGTAACACTAGGGTACCTCATTCTCGGCGATACTCTCGACAATATACAGCAGAGGGTTTTCCGACAGCCCAATGAACTCCCCCTTCCTCATTTTGTTTCCCTTGGCATCAAACAGGAGCTCTATTATGGGACGCAGTGGTTGATTTTTATCCGTTGACAGCACCCTTCCTATTGATTTGTTGTTGATCCTTACAAGGGTATTCACCGGGAAAAGGGAAATCTGGTTGAGAAACACCTTGAGTATTCTGGGGGGGAAAAGCCCTTTCGCCTCTTTAATGATGTGTTTTACGGCATCGGTCTGTATAAATTTCTTCCTGTAAGGTCTGCTCTTGATCATGGCCGCATAGGTATCGGCCAGGCCCACGATTGCGGCCAACTCAGAAATCTCCTCACCCTTCAGGCCATTAGGATACCCTGAGCCGTCCGCCCTTTCGTGCACCTGAAGCGCTGTTTCCACCAGCCACCGGTATCGATTGCCCATCTGGGATAGAATGTCCGCACTATCTCCGGGGTGTTTTCTAATGACCGCTAACTCTAATGTTTCAAGCTTCCCCGTTTTTTTTAGAATCCCATCAGGGATCCTGTACATTCCAACATTTTCCAGAAAGGCCGCGAGCCCCAGTTGCAGAAGTTTTTTGGTGTCGTAGTCCATCCCTTTACCGATCCTCATGGCGGTAAAGGTCACATCAATTGTGTGAATCAGAATTTCGTCATAATCCTCCTGGGCGGACATGGCATATTCATAGAGTTCATCGGTAAAATCTTTCTCGATGACATAGTGGAGGTCTGAAAGGATTGGAGAGGGGCTAATTCCCAGTTCACCCATGACCCTCTCCCGGACATCCATGGCCCTTTCGAGGAATTTTTCATAATAGGTGACGACTTCGAACCTGACATGGCTGGTAGCGGGTTTTTCCTTGAGAACGTCCTCTTCTTTTACCCTTAGAATCTGCGTATCACTCAGCCACAGTTTTTCCTCGTCACCCCCTTCCTCGGGAGACTTTTTTTCTTCCTCCGGACCGTCCTTCAGATTTATGATATCAGAAAAGCGCACCATCCTGGACAATGCTCTCAATAATCCTGGGGTTAACCAGTTTTTCGTTTTTGCTGTATCCGATAAGCAGCGCCATATCACAGAGGTTATTGATCTTTCTCGGCACTCCCTGGGATTGCTCGTATATCCTCTCTATGGCTTCTCTGCTGAAGAGATTTTCTTTTCTCCCCGACTTCTTTTGTCTGAAGAGTATGTAGCGGGCGGTGTCATTGAAATCAAACGGCGCCAGATGGTATTTTATCGCGATTCTCTGATCGAGTTGCTCAATGCCTCTGATCGTCTCTTTCAACTCGGGTTGACCCAGAAGCATAATGGTGATGAGGAATCGATCGTTCATTTGAAAATTCAGCAGGAGCCTAATCTCTTCAAGATTTGATTCATCCAGCAACTGGGCCTCATCCACGATCAGAAGCGTATCCTTATTCTCC
>JAFDIX010000412.1 GCA_019307805.1 Deltaproteobacteria bacterium
CGCAGGTCAACAGGTTGGCATGACATTATACAGGCCCCAGGATATTTTAAGGCAGATCCTCGCTGCCCTGACTGAAGTTTTAGATGAAAAACAGATTGTTGCAGGGCAAAGCCATGTCTGATTCAAAGAAGATTATCCGTCCCGAGCTGACCGTCTTGGATATTGTTTCCCGCTACAGGAAGACCGAGGAGGTTTTCAAGAGGTACGACGCCCTGGCAGGGGAGTGTATCTGCTGCCAGGCCCTCTTCGAATCATTGCGGGATGTGGCAGAAAAGTACCATCTGGACCTGAAAGAGCTCCTGGCAGATTTGGAAGTGGCAGGATAGACTCGCCTTCCCAACATCTATAACTCGGAAAGGTACCAGTAGTGGAATGTTAGGGGTATCACGAGCTTTACCAGCACTCCAACACTCCAGCTAAATGCTGGGAATTGCACTTGCGATTGAGAAGTGCCATTTCTGCCCGAATTAGTGAGTTCTGTACTTAGGCAAACCATGTGGTGGGATAAAAAGAGGCAACGTGCTTGCCCGCGTATTAAGGAGAATCAAATGACCAAAGAAATCGATTGCCGGGGTCTTGCCTGTCCTGCCCCGGTATTGCAGACAAAGGAAGCAATAGAAAAGGAACATCCGACCGTCATAAAAGTGGTGGTGGACAATGAAGCCGCAAAACAGAATGTCTCACGTTTTATGGGATCCCAGGGCCTCGAAGTCTCGGTAGAGCGGGAGGGAAGCGACTTTCATGTAATCGGCAAAATGGGGGAAGGCACTGTCGCCGAAGCGCCTGTGGATGATAAACCGGAAACCGGACAAAAAAAGATCATGGTTATGGTGGCTAATGACTGCATGGGTCATGGGGACGATGAATTAGGCGAAAAGCTCATGTTGAGTTTCCTGAAGACATTAAAGGAAATGGGAGACGAACTGTGGCGTCTCGTGTTCGTTAATAACGGCGTAAAGTTAACCATCGAAGGGGCAGACGTTCTCCCGGTTATTCAGGAACTTGAGAAGGAGGGAGTTCATATCTTAGTCTGTGGCACCTGTCTTACCCATTTTGACCTGCTGGCTCAAAAACAGGTGGGAGAAACCACCAACATGCTTGATATCGTAACGGCTATGCAATTGGCGGATAAGGTGATCAACATTTAGTTCAGTTGTAAACTGAATTAGAATACTACGTTTTCTAAGATGTATCGAAGTAGAGTCTAACCTGAAATCGTGCTTGTAGCATTGCCTCAATGACATCTTTAGTCAGATGAGCGTTTCGCCAGGCTTGAGAAGAAACCCCTGTCCCCTAATGGGGGCTATCCTTTTTGTAGTCGCCCAGTGAAAGCCATTTTTCGATAAGGCAGTAAAGGACGATAAAAAGGTAGCGACTTCCCATCTCTTTTATCTTGAGTTTCGATTTACCGGTCTTACGGTTCGTCCAGGAATTGGGCAAGACAGTATAGGAATAGCCCCGGGTGATTGCCTTGAGTGGAAGTTCCACGGTCAGGTTAAAATGGTCGCTGAGAAAGGGCCGAAGGCCCTGGATGGTCTCTTGGTGATACATTTTAAAGGCGTTGGTGACGTCATTATATTTTATCCCGAATATGAGACGGATCCATTGATTGATTACCCGGTTAAGGATGAGTTTGTGGAGGGGATAGCCGTGAGCAGTGCCGCCCTTCACAAACCGGGAGCCAAAAACACAGTCATAACCCTCTCCGATCTTTCTGAAAAACCTCACCACATCTTCGGGAGCGTCTGAACCGTCTCCCATGACAATGGCCACCACATCTCCGGTAAAATTCTCCAGACCCCTGCGAACGGCAAAGCCAAATCCTTTGGAGCCGAGATTATCAATGGATGTTACTTCAGGATATTCGGCGGAAAGCCTCTTAAGCGTGGCCCCTGTGGCATCCGTGCTGTTGTCATTGACAACCAGGATTTCGGATGGGATGGCAGCCCGTCTCAGGTGATACACAAGACCTAAAATGGTCTTTTCAATACAATCCGCTTCATTATGGGCAGGAATGACAAGGGATAGTTTCATAGTCTCCCTCCGATACCCCCATAGAGCTGCTCAAGGATATCTTCCAGGCCATAGCTGAATTCCCATTCCGGATAATGGTTTTTGAATTTGGAAATATCGCTTATCCACCACATATGGTCCCCAACACGATGGTTTTCGGAGTAGGACCAGGAGATTTTGTTGCCTGTAATTTCTTGACATGCGTCAATGGCCTCTATCATGGAGCAGTTGGAATGGCGACTGCCGCCTGCGTTGTAAACCTCGCCTGATCGCGGATTCCGATAAAAATGCCAGAACATCTCTACCAGATCGCGACTGTGGATGTTATCTCTTACCTGTTTGCCCTTGTAGCCGAAAACAGTATAATGCTCTCCTGAAATGGCGCATTTCATGAGATAGGCCAGAAAACCGTGCAACTGGGTGGCGGAGTGGTTGGGGCCGGTTAGACAGCCGCAGCGAAAGCAGGCCGTATTCATGTGGAAATACTGTCCGTATTCCTGGACAAGCACATCTGCAGCCACCTTGGAGGCGCCGAAGAGGCTGTGTTTGCACTGATCCAGACTCATGGTTTCATCGATTCCCCGGGCCGCAAAGGCGTGTGAGGGGTCCGGCTCCCAACGTGTTTCCTGCTCGACCAGAGGCAATTTATTGGGGGCATCGCCATAAACCTTGTTGGTGGAGGTGAAAATAAATACAGCATCAGGACAATATTTTCGCGTCATTTCAAGGAGCACCAGGGTTCCATTGGCATTTACCGAAAAATCGGTAAAAGGTTCCTTGGCCGCCCAGTCATGGGAGGGCTGGGCCGCGTTGTGAACAACCACCCTGATATCGGAGCTGTATTTAGAAAAGACCCGCTCCATGGCCTTTAGGTCACGAATATCTTCATTCAGGTGATGGTATCCGGGCACCCTTTCCTTGAGGATGGCCACGTTCCAGGCAGTGGAGGCCTCATCACCAAAAAAATACCTTCGCATATCATTATCAATTCCGATGACTTCAAGACCTTTTTCAGCGAATAAATATACAGACTCAGAACCAATCAGACCGGCGGAACCGGTGATCATTGCCACATCCATCTTCTTACAGACCTCGTTAAGTGGTTGAGTGGTTAAGTCGTTATTATGCGAGGATCGGCCTCAGCAAGACCTCATGATCCCGGAGCCAGGCGTATAAGTCGTCAACCATGTCAGCAACTTCCCAGCGGGGTTTCCAGCCGGTTCTTTGCTGCACCCTGCGGCAGTCACTTACATAGTAAGGGATATCTGCTTTTCTGGTTTCCATCACTGAATCAACAGGGATCTTGTTGCCTGTGATCTCCTGACAGATTCTGGTCAGTTCACAGAGAGAAACAGTGCGGTCAATGCCGCCTCCGACATTGAAGACCGCCCCGGAGATTTCCTCCATTTGGTCCAGAAGCACACACACAAGCGCATAGAGATCATTCACATGAAGGATGTCCCGAACCTGCTTTCCTTTTCCGCCATACCCGATGTAAGCCAGTCTGCCCGGCCACAGATGTCTTGCCAGCCATAACACCACAAATCCCTGGTCCACTTTTCCCATTTGCCAGGGACCCGTGAGAACGCCGCAGCGGAGGATCACACCCCTGATTCCGTATGCAGCCATATATTCCTGGATGATGAATTCGGAACAAAGCTTTGTCGCCCCATAAAATGAACGGACGCCTGTTAGGGGGATATCTTCGCTGAATCCGAATGGTGAGACCCCGGAGAGGTTTTGGTTCGGGTCCAGGTCAAGCCGCGTTTTTTCCTCAACGTAAGCCAGGCCATTGATCATCTGCATGGGGTAGACGCGGCTTGTGGAGAGAAACAGGATTTCCGCCTCTTGCTTGCGGCATACCTCCATGAGGTGGAGGGTTCCTACGAGGTTTGTCTGGATCGGGTAGGATGGAGAAGTCTCGTAGCCGGCCAATACCGATGGCTCGGCCGAACATTCGATCAGCAGAGCAAAA
>JAFDIX010000413.1 GCA_019307805.1 Deltaproteobacteria bacterium
TATATGATTTCAATCAATTGTAGAATTTCCGAGACGTCTAAATATTGCCGGAACAGCTTCGTGCTTAAGGCCTACACTTCAACCACCCTCATTTTGTTCATTGGGTAGGCGTGGAGGTTCTTCAGACCGTCTTTTGTGAATGCACAGGTCGTGCCGATCCACAGGCCTTTTTTCATGTCAGGGGTCACGGGAAAGGCCACGATGGACACAGTATGGCCGGGCTTGAATACAAAATCAAGGTCAGAGGCCTTTACCATGTTTGCAGCGGGCGACCCTTCAATGGCGCCTGCATGGGGAGCGTGGTTATAGGCGCTCCAGCCCGTGACCAGGGGGACGGCGTTCACGTAGCCTGCCTCCTGGATAGGTGTCACCCATTGGGCTACATCACGGCCCTTCATGCCGGGCTTGATTTCAGCGACGGCCCTGTCATAGACCTTTGCCGCGATTTCGAAGAGCTCGCGATATTCTGTGGTGGGCTCACCCACGAAATAGGTCCCCCAGATTTTTCCGAAATAGAGTCCATACCCCAGGGCGACTTCCGTCATCACCACGTCGCCTGCCTCGATGGTCCGGTGGGTGGGGTAGAAATCCGGGTAATATCTTTCCGGATTCTTCATGGAGGTGGAGCCCACATGGGAAAAGGGATACTTGCCGCCAAAACGACCTGCCACACCTTCTATGATCTGTCGGAGGTCCGTGTGCCTCACTCCCGGTTTGGTCGCCAGAAAAATCTCCTCATGGGCCAAATCGGTCAGCACCCCCGCCTTTTCCATGAGTTTTATTTCCTCATCACTTTTGACAATGCGCAGATGCTCATACCATTCCGTGACGGTCTGAAAACGGGCTTCTGGAAAGGTTTGAGTCAGATATTGGTGATGTTCCACAGGAATGGTGCTGGTCCACCAGCTGGGGAGCGGTCCCACAATGCCCAGGTTGCCCTTCTGGGCCCCCAGTTCCTTCAGCCTTTCCGCAACGGCCGGGATGAGATCGAATCCCCCTGCCCGGACATCATCGATCACGGAACAGTCCTTGGCATTTGGAACGTGGAGCGCAAAACTCAGGACAAGGGTGGGCTCCTCTTTCAGAGGAACCACCACATAGCTGTGTACCACGGGCGCATAGTTTGACAGGTAAACGGCATTTGTTTGACCGGTGTCCGTGCCGCCCCAGGAATAGGCCCCGTAGATGATGAGACAGTCGAGCCCCTTTTCCGCCATGGCGGTTCTGATCATTTTGTATCGTCTTTCATACTCCTGTTTGGAGAACACCGGGAAATAATCATTTTCAGTGGGCATTTCAAGCTCCATCAGACGTGGTTTTGTAACCCCAGTGAGGAGGTCACAAAAGTAGTACCATTTTTCACGCCGGAATGCATTCCAGATTTTGCGCTTACGGCCTTTCCAATGGGTAATATGCTGTTCATGCTTTTGCAATTTTTTTCATGTACCGTTTGTCTTCTGATTGAAGAACCTATAGAATCCTATGCATTCCTTCTGCAGGTGCGGTACCAAAGGGGCATTTTTCTATGATACGCAAATGCACAGAATCGGAATTTGAGACCATCTATCGAATCATCAATGATGCGGCGGTGGCCTACAAAGGGATCATTCCAGAAGACAGGTGGCATGAGCCCTACATGCCCCGGGAAGAGCTGGAGGGAGAGATCCGGGATGGTGTGGTCTTTTGGGGCCTGGAAGAGGGTGGGAAACTTTTGGGGGTTATGGGAATTCAGGACAGGGGGGATGTCAACCTCATCCGCCACTCCTATGTGCTGACAAAGGCGCAAAAAAAGGGCGTTGGAAGAAAGCTCCTTCGATATTTGGAAGGCATGGCAGACAAACCTGTGCTGATTGGGACATGGGAAAGTGCCACGTCAGCAGTTTCGTTTTATCAAAAGAACGGATATACTCTCCTGCCGAAAGAGCAAAAAAATAGACTGATTCAAAAATACTGGTCCATACCGGAGCGGCAGATCGAGACTTCGGTGGTCCTGGCAGATAGCAAATGGATGCGGGTCCATTCAAGTCTATGAAATGTCCAGGGAATGGAGAAGTGCCTAAAGTTTTCGTGTTTTCATACTTTCGTGCTCCTGTCGCGGCATAGCCTTCGGGCGACGCCGGATTCGTGATTGTTACATGAGCTCACTTGAAAATTTTGAGTATCTATGAGGACCGCAGGATGAGACTGCTGCTTGTTGAAGATGATCTGAAAATTGCATCCTTTATTTCCAAGGGTTTTAAGGCCGCCGGGTTTGCTGTCGATCACGTAGAGGATGGGGAGGAGGGACTCCACCTGGCCCTTACAGAACCCTATGATGCCGCTGTCATAGATCTCATGCTCCCCAAACGGGACGGCCTGTCTGTGATAGAGAGGATGCGAACGGAAAAGGTCAATACGCCGGTCATTATCCTGAGTGCCAAGGGGTCCATCAATGATCGGGTCAAGGGGCTTGAAACCGGGAGTGATGATTACCTGACCAAACCCTTTTCCTTTTCAGAACTCCTGGCCCGTGTTCAGGCACTGATCCGCAGGGCCAGCGGCGTTTCTGAGCCGACCCGGTTGGTGGCGGCGGACCTTTCCATGAACCTCCTGACAAGGGAGGTAGAACGGGGAGGAAAAAGAATAGAATTGCAGCCTCTGGAGTTTTCGCTCCTGGAATACCTCATGCGCAATGCGGAAAGGGTGGTGTCCAAGACCATGATCATGGAGCATGTGTGGGACTACAACTTCGATCCCCAGACCAATGTCGTGGAGGTAAGGATTTCCAGGCTGCGGGACAAGGTTGACAGGGGATTTCCCGGCAAGTTGATTCACACGGTGCGGGGAGTGGGCTATGTCCTCAAGTCGGAAGCCTAAACGTCCCCATAGCCTGGCCTTTCGGCTGACCCTCTGGTACGGCGGGATCTTCGCCATTTCCTCCTGTGTGGCCTTCCTTCTTTTTTATATGCTCATCACATCCGTGATTCGAGAAGGCACGGATCAGGATCTCCTGGAGAAGAGCGGGAAGTTTTCAGCCCTTCTTGCCAGTGACGGGATACAGGCCGTGAAAAGGGTCGCCATGATCGAGTCCCAGGCAGCGGGGGAGAGAAAAATATTCTTCCGCCTGCTCTCCAGCCGGGGGGATGTTTTTTCATCGACCAACATGTTGTACTGGAGGGACATCGGCATCCAAAATGATGCCATCAAAGAGTTGATCCAGAGCAAAAGGTCTGTGTTTGACACAATGGTGATACCCGATCGGAAAGACAAGGTCAGGATCCTCTACGCCATGGTGGGCCCGGGCGTTATCTTACAGTTGGGTCAGTCCATGGAGCACTACACCCGTCTCATTGAGGCCTTCAAGAAAATCTTTGTAGCAACCATGGCATTCCTGGTTATTCTGGCAGTCCTCATCGGGTGGTTCATGGCAAGAAAGGCCCTTTCCGGGCTGGGTAATGTCACCCGGACTGCCCGGCATATCTCGGGCAGCGCCCTCGAGGAACGGGTCCCCATTACGGGGCGAGGAGATGAGGTGGACCAGTTGGCCGTTACCTTCAATCAGATGCTGGACCGCATTCAGGACCTGGTCATGGAGATCAAGGAGATGAGTGACAATATCGCCCATGACCTGAAAAGTCCCATCACCAGGATACGGGGTCTGGCGGAAATCACCCTCACCACGGAAACGCCCCTTGAGGGTTACAGGGGTATGGCGGGCAGTACGATCGAGGAATGCGATCGTCTTTTGGACATGATCAATACCATGCTGTTCATTTCAAAGACAGAGGCCGGTGTAGGAGACTTTGAGCGCCAGGAAATTGATTTATCCCCATTGATCCGTGATGCCTGTACCCTGTTTCAGCCCCTTGCAGAGGAGAGGGAAATCAGCCTGAAATGGGAGGTGCCGGATACCTGCACCCTTTACGGAGACATGCGAATGGTGCAGCGGATGATCTCCAATCTACTGGACAATGCCATCAAATATACCCCTGACGGCGGCAGGGT
>JAFDIX010000414.1 GCA_019307805.1 Deltaproteobacteria bacterium
CCGATCCTCTTCAGAAGATCCTGATTCCTCCCGAAAAGGCCATCATCCGAATTAAGGATAATCATTACTTGTTTTTGGGTAAGGAACTGGAACCCGCGGATCATCTTCTCAGACTCTCCTTCCAGCTCCAGCTTCCGGATGGGTTGGCTGCTGTTCAAATGCTCTATAATCCTGAGTAGCAGTTTTTCTTCCAGTTCCAGCAGATTGGTTTTTTTACCCCGCCTGTAAGCCTTTTCTATTCGCTCCAATCGATTCTCGGCTATGATCAAGTCTGAAATCAATAACTCGTCGTCGATTTTTTCAATATCCCTGTAAGGCGCCGGGCTTTCCGCCGGGTCCTCCCGGAAATTCCCCACGACTATGGCCAAAGCATCCGTATTTTTGATCAACCCCATGGACTTACTGGAGAAAAGGCCCTCTCTGGCAGAGCCCTGGGTCATTCCGACAAAATCCATCATTTCAATATTGGCGTAGGTGGTCTTTTGGGGCCGATACATATCGGAAAGGTTCCTCACCCGATCATCTGCCACCTCCAATATTGCCCTGTTTGGCTCCATTTTTGTGTTGGCATAGGCGGTAACCTGGGCCTGGGACCTGGTCAGGGCATTGAAAATTGTCGTTTTACCCGAGTTCGGCAGGCCGATAAGACCTATATTCATGACACATTCTTCCTTTCTGTGGGCACCATTCCCCGAATGCCTTGCATCTTCCGGTTTCACAAAAAAACAAGCCACCCCCTTCCTGTTCTCGGGGTGGCCTGCCTGCTGCAGTTCCTCTGAGAAACCTATTTCAGTGGCACGACTTTTTAACGGTATTCTATGTAATCATTCCCTTCTGACTTGTCAATCTCTCCGGCAAATTCCACTGCCTTTTCCGCAGTGCCCCAAGCACCACGCCCTCTGCCATCTTCCCTCTGATTGCCGTCCTCCCTGGGCGCCGAAGCTTTAGCGGAGTTGGCTGTCGTCTGTCCTCCGTCATCTGTCGTCTGTTATCAGTCTTCCGTCTTACT
Source organism: Deltaproteobacteria bacterium (assembly GCA_019307805.1). Lineage (GTDB taxonomy): Bacteria > Desulfobacterota > DSM-4660 > Desulfatiglandales > HGW-15 > JAFDIX01. The sequence continues at coordinate 1,010 of JAFDIX010000414.1, forward strand.
GGCAATTTCTTTCAAAACTTGCTCAAGGTTTTCCAGCTCTTTCCCGTATTCAGCCCATTTTCCCTGGCGCATGTAACCTTTGGCCTTATTGTAGTGTTCCAGAGCCGACAGGCCCAGGTTTAGGGTATCATCGGTTCGAGGAATAGATGCGGGGGCCATTTTTTCGGTGATTATCTGATAATCCAATACACTGGCCAGGGCCATGTCAAGATTTTCCCCCATGACCAGGCGATTGCCGAAGGCGACAATGACTCTTTTCAGCTCCGGCAGGGCGGCAACCCCCGGCGTGGCCCGTCGTGAAGAACCCGTGGCAGCTTTTCCCTGGGTTTTTCCAAAAAGGCCGGGTTTGGCTGGTGCCTGTGCCGGTGCTTCGCTCATTTCCTGTTTGGCTTCCAGGTACACCGGCTCCACATAGATAAACGTATCTTTAATGGGGATGACCAGGAGATTGCCCCGAATGACCCGGGAACCTCTTTGACCCCACAGGCTCAGTTCCCGGGAAATGTCCGTGTGCTGGTCCACCCTGGCCTCAACCTGCATGGGCCCGTAGACCAGCTTTTCCTTGGGCAGTTTGTATACCAGCAGGTTCCCATAGTCCGGCAGGTCGCTCCTGGCCGCAAGCCAGCCGATCATATTATCCTTCTTGGAAGGCGTGAAGGGGAGCATCAGAAGAAACTCCTCTTTTTCCTCCCCGGGCAGTTTTATAATAATATAGTACGGTTCCATTTCCTGTCGGCTCTCACCGTATAGCTCATCAGGAATTTGCCAGAGGTCTTCCTGGTTATAGAAGACCTGGACATCTTCCATGTGATACTTTGTGTAGGTGTTTGCCTGGATGTTAAAGAGGTCCTTGGGGTAGCGGATGTGCTTTTTCAGATCCGCCGGCATTTCTTTAAAAGGCTTGAACAGTTCCGGAAAAATACTCGCATAGGTCTTGGCTATAGGATCCTTTTCATCAATAATGTAGAAAGTGACATCCCCGTTGTAGGCATCGATTGTGATCTTGACCGAATTCCGAATGTAGTTGAGGGCTTTATTTCCAAATCGGCCATAGGTTCGGCGTGAATAGGGGTACATATCAGAGGTGGTATAGGCATCTTGAATCCAGAAGAGCCTTCCCTCGGATACAACCATGTAGGGGTCACTGTCATAATCGAGGAACGGGGCAAGCAACCGGGCCCGGTTGACGATCCGCCGGTTATACATGATTCTGCTCTCGGGTTTTAAAGCTGAGGTAAAAAGGATCTGGGAGTCCATAAACTCGAGGGCGAATAAAAACCTCCTGAAAAATGAATGGATGGGGACACCACCCTTCCCTTCATAGGTGGTATATTCGTTCTTGTTCCCCTTTGGATAATCAAATTCCTTGGTCTTGGTATTTACGAGGACATAATCATCTGTTTTTTCCCCATAATAGACCTCGGGACGCTCTACCTTGAGATCAGGTTCAAATGAAGGCGGCACGTCTTTGATGAAGAAGCGCGGCAATCCCTCCCTGGTCACTTCATTGACCGGGCTTGCGGCCAATCCGTAACCGTGGGTGTAGACGAGGTGTCTGTTGACCCAGGTATTGGCCTGGGAAGGAAGTTGTTTTACCACCATTTCCCTTGCGGCCAGCATGAGCTGCCGATATTGATTATTAATGTAATAGCGATCCACGTCTACATTGTTGAAATCGTAGTACAGCCGTATACTTTGGATCTGTCTATAGGTTTGAAGAAGAGGGCGCTCGTCCCAGATCCTGATATTTTGAATCGTGGCACTATCTTTGGCAATGTCTTCCGCATTCAATTGGTCATTCACCTCAAAATCGACTGCCTTTATCTTGTTCAGGTTGTAGGCCTTTCGGGTGAAGTCGATATTGTAGGCGATGTAAGGTGCTTCCTTTACCATTTCATTGGGTTTGACGATAAATTTCTGTACCAGGATCGGGATTCCGTTCGCCAGGACCAGGACTGTCCCTACCCAGACGGCGAAACTTGTCCAGAGGAGTTTCTTGTTGAATGTAAATGCGTTGTAAAAAAGGATCCCGGCAAAACCCAGGCAGAAGACGATGAGCGCCCTGTACATCAGAATTTTGACGCGCACGTCGGTATAGCTGGCACCGAAGGCAGGCCCCTGGGTAGAGTACATAAGCCCGTAGACCTTGAGGTGGTAACCCCAGGCCAGAAGCAACACAATGATGCCCCCGAGGAAAATGAGGTGCTTTTTTGCCTGGGGCGCGATGCTCACTTCAGGAAGGGCCGCAGGGCCGCCCTCCCCCGGATTAAAGTCACCCTCCAGTTTAAGTGCACCGTTTTTCAAATACCACCCGGCTGTGACCAACCCTGCCAGGACAATGAGGACAAGCAGTCCGTATCGAACGTACATGTACAGAGGAAGCGTGAAAAGATAAAACCCGATATCTTTGTTAAAGATGGGATCCGTGCTCCCAACGGGTACCCAGTGGAGATAGCGAAGGACCATATCCCACTGGTAGGAGCCCTTTGTCGCAACCACAAAACTGAGAATCAGGATAAAAGCCAGGAGGAGGGTATTTAAGGCCCTGGCGGAAAGGCCAATTTGGGAAGCGTTTCCATCCGCAGGCCTGAGAGTTACCCCCTGTCCCTGGTCCGGATGAAATCGTTTGGCAAAATAGAGGTTGATCCCCACGATAACGAGCAACACCAGCCATATCACAAAACCGAAGACGAATTTGCTCAAGAGCATGGTCCAGAATACCGGGAAAAAGTTCAGGCTTTTGAACCAGAGCCATTCCGGGTAAATTGAAATTGCTGACCACAACAGTAAAACACCGACCAGCCCCAAGCCGATAAGAATTAATTTAGTTCTCATATTTCTGACTCCTCAAATGTGGTCTTTGTGAAAACCAAAAACCTTTCTGAATTCTGACAAATATGAACGAAATGGATTGACGGAGGGTAGCACGTTCCCCCATTAAAATATAGAAAAGA
>JAFDIX010000048.1 GCA_019307805.1 Deltaproteobacteria bacterium
GCATCCGCACAAAGTATGCCAGGGCCTGGAGATACGGCCTGCTGCGGGACAGACCCCGGCCTTGCAGGGTGCGCAGGACCTGGAAGCTGTTGCGGAAAACTGCCGACATAATTTTTCTTTTATTCGATGATCCACCCCTATGCATAGTCTGTTTAGCGGCCATGGCAGATCTGTTCCCGGGCAATGTGCCAGGTGGAATTTTTACGGCTGAAGAGGGGTAAAGTTGGGTGTAGGAAAGTTAGATTTAAGTGCCGAGAATTCCAACAGTTTCATAACCTACTGATTTAGCAAGATTAATTATCCAAAACAACTCCAGAACACATCCCCTCCATAATCCATTGCTGTAAAATCCTGCATCATTGGTGTCGGCTCAAACGATCCTTTTACCACTTCTGTAAACCCCTGAAAATATTTCCCCCTATAATATCAGATAGTTAATTGTTTTCCTCACGCTTTGGCACGGGGGTTGCTCTATAAGGTGGCAAAACAAAGCAAAAAAACCCTTACAAGGAGAAGAAGAAATGGCAGACAAAACGGTGCAGGATAGAAGAAGTCAGGTAGGGTACGGATCTTCATACAGGAAGGGCCGGGATCAGGATTTACAGACCCCATCGGGCATAGGTGCCGTACTGGGGGGACAGGTCTGGATGGTGAAACCGGACAAAAAGGCCAAGACTGCCAATCCCTGCATCTGGATGCAGGCCGGGGTTGTGGAATTTAAAAACTGCAATAATTTCTTTGATTGCACGACCTGTAAATACGACCAGGGCATGAATAAAAAGGTGGAAATGGGGAAACAGATTTCATGGCAGGCCGCCATGAGACGAATGGCAGGGCTTGACAGGATTTGCCGCCACAGCCTGACCCAGCGCATCGCAAAAAGACAGTGTGCCTATGATTACGAATGCTCCACGTGCGATTTTGATCAGTTCTTTGAAGATGTATGGACCACCAAGACCAAGACTTCGCCCAGCGAAATGGAAGAGATCAGGGGATTCAAGGTACCCATGGGATATTACTATCACAATGGTCACACCTGGGCCCGCATTGAGAGTGGCGGTTATATTCGCATCGGCATGGATGATTTTTCCATGAAACTCCTTGGCAGGTCCGATGCCATGGAACTCCCCCTCATGGGCAAGGAACTGGATAAAGACAAGGCAGGATGGGGACTGAAACGGGAGAACAATCTTGCGGATGTCCTTTCCCCGGTCGGCGGCGTTATCGTGGAGGTCAATTCCGCCTTGAGGGAGAAGCCGGTGCTTGCCAACCAGGCGCCCTATGAAGACGGCTGGTTGTTTATGGTGCGCACCCCCGACATCAAGGGTACCATCAAGGAACTCATGAGTGACCGGCAGGGGCTGGATTATATCACCGGCGAATTAAACACCCTGGAGGGAATGATCGAGGAGGTGGCAGGCCCCCTGGCCGCGGATGGCGGTTATCTGAGCAATGATATCTACGGAAATCTACCGGATCTGGGATGGGGTAATCTGACCAGGACCTTTTTGAAGACCTAAAACCCTGCGGCCCATTGCCTGCTGTGGGGCGGTTGCGAGCAGTCAGGCAGGGCAGGGGACAGGAGGAAGACACCATGCAAGCCACAGTTGCCATAATGAGATCACCCGAGGGGGTTGCTCCCTGCATTTGGATGCAGGCAGAAGTGGTTCCCAGAAAGTCCTGCCGGATAAACTTTGATTGCCCGTCGTGCCGTTTTGACCGGGTCATGCATGGCATTGCAGAGGAAAACAGGAGGGAAAGGGAGGCCGGCCGAATCCCTGGAGGAAAACGGGGAAAGATAGTTTCCTGGAAAGAGAAACTCATGGGCCTTTCTCCATCCAGACGACCCTGTCTTCACCACATGAAACAGCGGATTGAATATAAGGCCTGCACCAATGAGTACCGTTGCGGCAGTTGTGACTTTGATCAGTATTTTCATGATCAGTTTTCAGTACACGCCGTGGTCAAGCCGGTGGATGTTTTGAATGTCCAGGGTTTCAGCGTACCCCAGGGGTATTATTTTCATCCCGGTCACACCTGGATCAAGGTGGAAGAGGGTGCTACGGTCAGAATAGGGGTCGACGAATTTGCCGGGCGCCTCTTTGGACCTCTTGATTCCATTGAGGCCCCCCTCATGGGCAAGGAGGTGCAACAGGGGAGGGCTGATATCCGAATAGCCCGAGGTGAACATCGTGCCGAGATCGTTTCACCTATCAGCGGGGTGGTCACGGCCATTAACCCCATTCTTAGAGAGGAAGGATCTCTGGCCAGCCAGGACCCATACTCCGAAGGGTGGATCATGAGTGTTCATGCCAACCGACTCCGTGAAGATTTGAAGGGGCTTATGATCAACCAGGAAAGCGCGGACTTCATGGCTGAGGAGACGGACCGTCTCTATCAGACCATTGAAGAGACAACCGGGCCCCTGGCCGTGGATGGCGGCAATTTGGGGGAGGATATCTTCGGTAACATGCCCGAACTGGGGTGGGATCGCCTGACCGGATTGTTCCTACAGCGCAAATTTTAAGTGTGTGGCTTTGGGGTATCGGCTTTGCCTTACACAACAGCTCCTCCCATTGCTGGTTGACCATTCCATAAGGCTGGACAAGCTAGCCCCTTCGCTCCATCTCCATTACAGAGACTTCATCACTACTACGAGTTAGTCCGCCCCTGTGCCTCGCATTGGTACTCTCACGCTTGTGGGGCCTCCACTTGCGTTTCTCCCTTAACATTGAGACGACAGGTTCCCACGTTCCGCCCAAAAGCCTGGATCAAGTTCATGCCATCTCTATGCCGGACGCCGCCCAGACAATAAACAGGCTCCCTCTGGACTTATCCTGGGGTTGTCTGAGTGCCCCAGTTTTGGCGCCTTCCCAGATATTTCGACACCTCATCAATGGTTCGCGGTCGCTCATCTCCTTGATCCTCGCCTGATCCCGTCAACGGGACCTTTTCCTTAACGCTCACCACCCTGGCTCTTTACCAGCGCAGCTTAAGGCGGTTTGAAACATGCTCCTGCAAGCCGGTTCCGAGTCCCGCCCCAGCGGGATCATCTTTTGCGCAGTTACGCACACTCTATATATTTAACGCTCGTGGCACACTCAGACATATCAAAGGTTTTTGAGGCGGCTGATATGTCTGGATATCTCAGGAATCATCAGAGTGAAAGCACAGTCCGCTTCACCCTGATGGCTTTACAGAGTTAGGCATAGAGATTGTCGATCCATTTCATGGCTTCTACATCGATTATCTTTCCAAGATAACGCTCGGTTGTTGAAAGATTTGAATGTCTTAATAAGCGGTGTGCCGGCCAAGGAGTTTTTTGAGAAAGCCGTTGCATTCGCAAGAAACTTTGCAGACAGGTTTCATCATTACAAGGAAGAACATGTCATGTTTGCACAACTTGCTGAGAAAAAAGCGGGATTTTTCGACGGCCCTATTTGTATTATGTTGCCATCAGTATGATTCAATTTTTCAGAGAGATTTAAAAGAAAAGAATTGACAGTTATACCACATCGTGGTACTTCAGCAATTTGTTGATGACTTTTTCATCCTCCTTGACCAGAATGCCCCGCGGCGACACGATTTGAGCTCGTCGACAAGTCCAGCGTTGATATGACACCGTGGCCTGTTTCACCGAAAATCGTGCTATTAAAGGCAATGCCGAATTCGATTTACTGTGGACTTACGTGCGCAACATAATTTCCAAGTAGCCTTCCCGTACGGTTTCTCTTCCGATATTACAGCCGTACAGGAGAAAAAGAGATCTTTAAAATGGCTAAACGCACACTTGGACACTAGCTATATATCAGACCGATGAAAGTAAATTTTTTCAAAGCTCGTTTATCTCGGCACATTGGATTTTGGGTTATTGTTAGCGTTCTGCTAATTGAAGCCATCATTCTGATTCCTTCTTATATCACACAGGAAAAGTGGCAATTGGCACAACTGGAACATTTTGGTTTTATCACGGTTTCACCGATTGTGCGTATGGCGGACTCGGCAACCACGGCCAGCGAGTTACTGTCCTCGGCTGAACTAGTAAGGGCTGGCTCGCGTGTTGTCGGCGGGGCAATCTACCGGGCTGAGGATGGCCAGTTACTCGGTATGTTTGGCGAACCACCCGAATTGACCTTGTCTGCAATGCAGGGCCGTGACGTCGTGCGTGTTATCAGTCAGGATGGTCTCAGGTACGATGTGGGCTGGTCGGCAGCCAAATTTCAGGGCGCATATCATGTGATCGGGAGGCTTGATGCGTCATCGGTCAGACAGGAGTTGCGGGCTTACGTTGGACGTATAATTCTCTTTGTCATTATAATTGTAGCTTTTGTGACAGCGGGTACCATGTTGGCGGTGGGGGCAACAGTGATTACTCCTATTTTGCGTCTTCGAAATGACATGTTAACTGCAGGAAGCGAGGGAAACAGCGAGAAGTTTTACTCCCGGTCAGTCAAGCGCAACGACGAATTGGGTGACGTGATGGCGGCTTTTAATTCAATGTTTGACCAAATCGTTTCCCGTACGGCCAAACTCTCTACTGCGAATGAGCAACTCCAACGAGAAATTGGTGAGCGTAAGCGGGCGGAAGAAGCCGCCGAAGCTGCCAACCAGGCTAAGAGCACATTTCTGGCGAATATGAGCCATGAGTTGCGTACCCCTCTGAACGCCATCATTGGTTACACGGAGATGTTGATGGAGGATGCTGAAGACCTGGACCAAGAAGACTTTATCCCCGATCTGCAGAGGGTTCATACCTCGGGCAAGCATCTGCTGGTGCTTATCAACGATATCCTCGACCTCTCCAAGATCGAAGCCGACAAGATGGAGATGTACCTGGAGACCTTCTACATTTCCAGTATGATCGAACATGTGGTAAGCACCATCCAGCCTCTGGTAGATAAACACGCCAATACCCTGAAAGTCCACTGCGACGACGATCTCGGCACCATGCACACCGATCTGACCAAGGTCCGGCAGGTGCTCTTCAACTTGCTGAGCAACGCCTGCAAGTTCACAGAGCAGGGGACCATCTCCCTGGATGTGGCCCGTGATTTGAATGACGGCGTCGGGTGGCTCACATTTAGCGTGTGCGACACGGGCATCGGTATGACATCGGAGCAAATGGGGAAGCTTTTCCAGGCCTTCTCGCAGGTGCATGCTTGCACGGGGTCCAGTTACGGCGGCACCGGGTTAGGGTTGGTGATCAGCAAACGATTCTGCCAAATGATGGGCGGGGACATCACCGTTGACAGCGAGTACGGGGTAGGGAGCACCTTCACCATCCAGCTACCGGCAGGGCCCAAGTTCCGCGAGAAGGAGCCGGTGGCTCTAGCGGTGCATCGAGTCGAGCCGATGCCGGAGGGAGCGAGCATAGTGCTGGTCATTGACGACGACCCGATCGTGCTTGACCTAATGGAACGTCACCTCAGCAAAGAAGGGTTTCGGGTGGAGACCGCGTCGGGGGGCGAGGAAGGGCTGAAACTTGCCGGGCAACTACACCCAGACGCCATCACCCTGGACGTGATTATGCCGAGCATGGATGGCTGGGCCGTGCTGTCTGCACTCAAGGCCAATCCCGAGCTGGCCGACATCCCGGTGATTATGTCCACCATTGTGGACGACAAAAACAAGGCCTACACGCTGGGGGCAACGGACTACCTGATTAAGCCCATTAACCGGGACCGCCTTGTCAGCATTCTACAAAAGCACCGGAGAGACCTTCCCCACTTCGAAGTGCTGGTGGTGGAGGATGATGCCGAAACTCGTGAGTTGCTGCGGCGCATGTTGGAGAAAGACGGGTGCACCGTGACCGAGGCAGAAAATGGGCGTGTGGCACTGGAGCGTATTACTGACACCCAGCCGGCGTTGATCCTGCTGGATCTAATGATGCCGGAGATGGACGGGTTCCAGTTCGTTACCGAGCTGCGCAAACACAAAGTATGGCGTTCGATCCCTGTGGTGGTCATCACCGCAAAAGACATTACGCCGCAAGACCGACTACGGTTGAATGGTTACGTAGAAAAAATCCTCCAGAAGGGGGCGTACACTCGCGAAGAGCTGCTAGATGAGGTCCGTGACTTTGTAGTGGCCTGTGTTCACCAAGGGATCGCAGACAGGGTATAATGTTTGTTGTTCATCAAGGGCTAATAAAAAGGAGATCGAGACGGATGCATAAGATACTTTTGGTGGAAGACAACGAGATGAACCGGGACATGCTGATGCGGCGTCTTAAGCGAAAGGGCTACGAGGTGGTCATAGCGGTGGATGGGGAAGAGGGCGTAGCAAAGGCCCGATCAGAAACCCCCAAGCTGGTCCTCATGGATATCAGTTTGCCCGTAATAGACGGATGGGAAGCCACGCGTCAGATCAAATCGGTGCAAGGGACACAATCCATTCCCATTATCGCATTGACCGCATATGCCATGGCGGGAGACAGGGAAAAATCTCTGGATGCGGGCTGTGACGACTATGATACCAAGCCAATTGACTTACCGCGGCTTCTGGGAAAGATTCAGGCGCTCATAGAGAAGTAGGGAGTGGCATGAGCAAAGTAGCACATAAAGCCCTGAATACTGAACTTCAAGGCGCGGCCCAGGGCCAGGAGAGACCATCTGGTCGAGGACTCGACGGGGGCCGGGCCCAGCGAGCCCTCCTGGCCAACCTGCGTCATGAGCTGCGCACACCCCTGAACGCCATCATCGGCTACAGTGAGATGCTGCTGGAAGATGCCGAAGACCAGGGCCACAAGAAATTTATCTCCGATCTCCATAAGATCCACTCAGCCGGCAGCCAACTTCTTGTGCTGGTCAATGACATCCTCGATCCTGCCAAAACCAACTCTGGGCAGGCAGACCTGGCCCTGGAGATTCTTGCCGTCAAGCTCCGTCACGAACTACGCACACCTCTGAACGCCATCATCGGCTACAGTGAGATGTTACTGGAAGATGCTGAAGACCAGGATCAGGAGGCTTTTATCCCCGATCTTATAAAAATTCACTCAGCAGGCGAACGCTTCCTATCTCTCATCAACGACCTCGTCAATGTCTCAACGCCCGAGACAGGAGTAGTGGAACCGTACCTGGAAAGTTCCGAGGCATGGTCCATGATCCAGGACGTGGTGAGCAGCATTCGGCCTCTGCAGGAGGGTGATGGTACCGTGGCAGCCGAGCGGGGATCTCTGCTCGTAGTTGACGACAACGAGATGAACCGCGACCTGCTTGCCCGCCATATTGAGCGCCAAGGCCACACTGTCACTGTGGCGGCAAACGGGCGGCAGGCGTTGGAGATTATCAAAACTCACAGCTTCCATTTGGTGCTCCTCGACATCATGATGCCGGAGATGAACGGGTACCAGGTGTTGCAGCATCTGAAGGAGAATGACAACTGGCGAGATATTCCTGTCATCATGATTTCTGCCTTGGACGAGATGGACAGCGTGGTGCGGTGCATTGAAATGGGGGCGGAGGACTACCTGCCTAAGCCGTTCAATCCGATTTTACTGAGAGCAAGGATAAGCTCCTGCTTGGAGAAGAAGCGGCTGCGCGACTTGGAAGCAGAGCAGAAACGAAGATTGATTGAGCTTAATAAAGCACTCGAAGTCCGGAACCGTTTCATTCGGGCCACTTTCGGTCGGTACCTGTCCGATGAGATCGTCAACAGCATTCTTGAGACGCCCGAGGGGGTGAAACTTGGTGGTGAGAAGCGGAAGGTCACCATCATGATGACCGACCTGAGAGGCTTTACAGTCCTCTCCGAGCGACTCAAGCCCGAGCAAGTAGTTCAAATGCTCAACTCATACTTTGAAGTCATGGTGGACGTGGTTCTCCAATACAACGGCACCATCAATGAGATCATTGGCGATGCGCTACTGGTTATTTTTGGTGCCCCGCAAGAAATGTCGGACAGAGCCCAACTAGCTATCGCCTGCGCGATAGAAATGCAGAACGCAATGTCAAAGGTAAACGAAAAGAACCGTGCACAGGGCCTGCCTGAATTGGAGATGGGAATTGGCCTTAACGAAACCGAAGTGATCGTGGGCAACATTGGCTCAAGCAAAAGAAGCAAATATGCTGTGGTCGGGAGTGGCGTAAACATGACTAGCCGGATCGAGTCATATAGTGTGGGTGGGCAAATACTTATTTCCGAGTCCGTGTACCGCGAAGCGGTTGAGATTCTGCGTATTGACGCACGGCGGGATGTACTTCCTAAAGGAGTCGAGACACCACTAAGGATTTACGAAGTTGGTGGCATCGCTGGAAATTACAACTTGGCTCTGGAGCGTCAAGACCCGGCAATTGTCACCCTGGCGCGGCGCATACCGGTACACTACACAGTGCTTGAGGGCAAAAGCGTCGGGGAAAAAGAGATCGAAGGTTCTATTGCCCGGCTTTCAAAGAACTGTGCCGAGATCACCTTGTTAAGACGTGTCCGTCCCCTAACGAACCTTAAAATGATTCTGGGAGATGTGGATGAAAAACTGTCGACTAGGCACTTCTATGGGAAGGTAATCGAGCGCCCTGGGACAAAAGGGCCCGGTCAAATGATTCGGTTTACCTCGGTCCCGCCGGAGGTCGATGCCTATTTCCAGGCTCACTTGCAATATGCGGTGGCCTGATCAAGTGGAGTAATGACTTATTTTTCCAGGTGAGAACGTTTTTTCCTATGACATAAATAATCCCAATATGTTGTATAAGGTGATCGCACCCCAAAAGCGAATAATTCTATTTTTCATTGGCGGGACGATACCCAAAAAGCTTCCCCGTACCACTCGAAAGGTGCAATCCTTTTTAATTTCAACATACTCCTATTAGGGGAAGGAATTTGGGCGGGCTCAAAATTGCAGTAGCCATATTGGACAATAGGGAAAAATCCATTTCTATCAAAGGATTGATCTGGTAGTTATTGGTTTTTGGTTATTTTGAAAGTGAATGTGTCACATCAGGATCTTTGAATCGAAAAAAAGATATCATTCAGCATACCTTTCAATTCATGCTTCATCGCATGATATCACGAAGAAATGGCATTATCTCCCTTCTGCAGACAACGTCCAAAACATATTTCAGCATCACCTTGCGAAACATCGTATGGGTGTTTGAACGCTCAAGGTATTCCACAATCTTTCCGGCAATAGTGAGTGGGTGATCGTCTAAACGGAAAAAACAGACATCCTCTCCCAACTCCAGAAAGGCCGGGATTTCCGTGCAGGCAATTGGAAGTTTGATCAGTCCAGCCTCGATGAGGGGAAGGCCAAAACCTTCATCCTTGCTGGTCATGAGCAGGAGGTCGGCCATGAGATAAAGGTCGCGGATGAAATTGCGGCCTGGAACAAGCTTTTTTCTGTCACTAAACCTGTATTCGGCAAGAATTACAATATTGTCCTGCATCCCGAGTTCTTTGATCCAGTATTTGAGTCTGCGGTAATAGGAGACAGCCTTTTTCTCATGGGGGTCATAGGCTCCCGTCAAGATAAAAAGGATATTATAACCCAAATTCCTGATGCCCCGGATGATGTGGATGGCGAGTTCCAAATTCTTTCGAGGGGTAACCCTTGAAGGCTGAACTACGACCAGGTCACGACTGAATATGTCGAGCTCTTCTGCCAGTTTTATGGACAAGGGGTCAAGATAGAAAAAGCTTGCAGGATCAATCCCATCATGAATGACTTTCCATGATACGTCTCCAAAAAGTTCCTTGAATTTCCGTCTTCTTGATCCTGAAATGGTCACGTAATGGATATTTGGTTGTGGACGTTTGAGTATATTCCAGGGGTTATCGTCGAGGTATTCCGGATAATTCGGCTGCAAATAAGGAGAGTCGTGAGCCCAACTCACGATTGCCGGGCCGTTCTCTGATATGGCGAGACGATGAAGGGCTACGGTTAAAGGGAGGTTAAACGGCATGTGCAATACATTATGGGCCAAGATGACATCAAGATCATGGGACCAGTCTTTTAGTATTCGATATATTCTGTTGGTGAGTCGCTTGAATGGTTTATCATCCGCGTTTCCGGATTGTTCCTGTGCCTTGAGGATACTCGTATTTTTAGAGCCCAGCAGCGGTTCTATGCGCACCGCGAAAGAGTCCGTATAGACCTTACCCATACCTGCCAGGATGGAGACGGATTGGCCTAGCCTGTGAAGGATGGATGCATGTTGACTGAGCACTTCTTCTACACCACCCACTACAGGAGGGCAGGAATAATGAAGAATCCCAATACGCAGAACTCTATCCATTGCATCACCCTTATGGTTCGAGAGGCTTTGTTACAAGAATGACTTAATTATGGGCAGGAGTTTTTGTTCCAACACCTCATAAGAGAAGTATTTTTCCCCTAACTCATAATTCCTATCAACCGTTGTTTTCACATTCTCCGGCTCAAGGAATTGAATGACGTGATCACCAATCTTCTTGGTTACGAAGCCTTCAAAAGGGATCACATCAAAGCCGCAGGGCTCAATGTCCTCCACAAAAATGGAATAGCGGTTTACTACGATCGGTCTCTTAAAGTAGATGGACTCCACAAAGGCATTGCCGAATCCTTCGTAGCCGGAAGGATACGTCACCAGATCGGCAGCCTGATACACATCATCAATGGTGTATTTTTTATCACAGTTGGCCTTAAAACATCGGGATGATCCAACTCTCTCGCCCATGTATATCACACCCACGCCAAGACGCTGGGCATATTCCAGAACCCTTTTTGCATACAGGTCCCCTTCATCTCCAGCTTCGTGGGAAACAACCAGTCGAGGATTAGCCAGACCCAGGAGGCTTACCAGTTCAACCGCCCGTTCGATCCATTTTCGGGGGACTACCCTGGTGGGTTGAAGTATCAGGAGATCATCTTTCCCGAATCCCAATTCATCCCGGAGTGTAGTGCTGTTGGGTGCGTCCGATGGAGGATTGGCAAAATCAAAGACATTGGGCACTAAGACATTGCTAATGCCCTTCCGGTAGCTCAACTGTCTGGAGGCCTCCGAGTTAATCACAACATGGCGGAGTGATTTGAGTAAGGGGGGAAAGGCATAATGTAAGTAG
>JAFDIX010000415.1 GCA_019307805.1 Deltaproteobacteria bacterium
AGTCACCGGAAAGCCGTTGTACGTTCACCAACTCTCTTCACTAGCATCCGATTCTCTCAGTTCTCTTTCCAGATCACATCTCAGGCATCTCATGGCCTCGTACCACGCCTGTTCTTCATCAAACCCCTTCTCCACCTCGCGAAAGTCGCGCGCCCGTTCATCCGGGCGCTCCATGCCCTGTTTGGCTCTCGGTTTCTCCTCTTGGCTCTCTTCCTCCAATGCCAGGCGATGTTCAACCCGCATAGAGGATTTCTCATCCAGGATGGCAATGCGTCCCTTTTCGCCTTCGAAGTATTTGTCTATGGCCAATGCCGCCCTTCTGCCCGAGGCTATGGCCCTTATAACGGTGCTCGGACCGGTGGTGAAATCGCCTCCCGCAAAGATTCCCGGGATGTTGGTCGATAGACTGTTTTCGTCTACAGCCAGGCTCCCCCATAACGCCCGCTCAAGTTGACTGTCTTCCGACAGAAAAGAGATGTCGGGGGCTTGGCCAATCGCAATGACAACGGCATTCGCCTTGACCTTTTCGGTTGTTTCCTCATCAACACTGAGCACTGAACGGCCCTCTTCATCGGAAACCGTCCTGCTGCGCATAAATTCAATGCCCGTAACTCTCCCTCCCTCGTGGAGGATCTGTTTTGGGGCCCAAAGAGGATGAATGGCCACCCCCTCTTCAATCGCCTCTTCAATGTCCTTTTCCCAAGCAGGCATTTCACCGATGGTTCTTCGATACCATATCTCAACAGCGTTTGCCCCGAGCCGGAAGCTTGTTCTGGCTGCATCAAAGGCCACATTGCCACCGCCCAATACCACGACCTTGCCTTTTAGTTTGATATCCTTGCCGGTTCGAATGTCTATTAGGAACTGGAGTCCATAGTAGAGTCCCTTCAGGCCCTCTTGTTCACCGAGGATGCCGATTCTTTTGCTGGCCTGAGCACCGGCAGCGATGAAGACCGCCTTGTATTCCTCTTCCATAAGGTCATCGACCGTATGTTTGGCATCAATGGGAGAGTTGTACAGGATTTCAACACCGCAACTCGCAATGTAATCCACTTCTTGCTGGATCACCTCGCGGGGCAAGCGGAACTCGGGAACCGCCAAGCCGAGCATGCCGCCTGCAACGGGTTGCGCCTCAAAGACGGTCACAGAGTATCCCATTTTTGCCAGAAAATAGGCACAGGTGAGTCCTGCCGGACCCGCCCCCACCACGGCGACCTTAGCCTCTTGTGTCACAGGAAAGGGCTTTGGGGCATGGCCGATATTATTGAAATACCAATCCGACGCATATCTTTTCAGAGCTCGGATCGCCACGGGTTCGTCAAGCTCCCCACGTCGGCACTTAAACTCACAGGGCTGTATGCATATACGGCCGCACACGGCCGGAAAGGGATTTCTCTCTCGAATGATTTCAACTGCCTGCTCATATTTCTCCGTGGCGATTGACGCCACATAGTTGGGGACATCAATCCCTGCCGGACATGCGTGCTGACATGCGGATATGACCATTGAATCGCATACCGCCCCTGCACAGCGGTGTTCGAGGATGTGATCCTCGTATTCCTTTGAGAAATACTCGATCGTGGATAGGGCCGGCTTGGCAGCGGTCTGGCCGAGACCGCAGAGGGACGACTTGATCATGGTCTCGCCGATGGTCTTGATCGTCTCTAGATCTTCCAACCTGCCTCTGCCCTGTGTGATCCGAGTAAGGATCTCCAAGAGCTGCGTGGTTCCCAGGCGGCAGGGCGAGCATTTCCCGCAGGATTCCGATTGGGTAAAACTGAGGAAGAAACGAGCGATCTCAACCATGCAATTGTTCTCATCCATTACAACCATACCGCCGGAACCCATAATAGAGCCGATGCGCTGGAGTGTGTCGTAATCAATGGGGAGATTAAGGTATTGGTCAGGAACACACCCACCGGAAGGTCCCCCCATCTGCACGGCCTTGAATTTCCTCCCCTTTGGAATTCCTCCCCCGATATCAAAAACCACTTCTCTAATGGTCACGCCGATGGGAACCTCTACCAGGCCCGTATTGTTCACCTTACCGACAAGGGAGAATATCTTGGTGCCTTTGCTTTTATCCGTCCCATATTCGGAATACCAATCCACGCCGTTATTGATGATCAAAGGAATATTGGCCCATGTCTCAACATTGTTGATGTTGGTCGGTTTGCCATCGAGACCTGCTTGGGCTGGAAAAGGAGGCCTGGCCCTGGGCATGCCCCGCTTGCCTTCGACAGAGGCCATAAGGGCGGTTTCTTCACCACAAACAAAGGCGCCGGCCCCCTTTTTCAGCGAGATGTCAAAATCAAAACCGCTGCCCATGATGTTTTGGCCCAAAAGCCCCATTTGTTGCATTTGCTCAATCGCAATGCCCAAATGCTCAACAGCTATGGGGTACTCCTCTCTCACATAAATATACCCGTGCCGGGCCCCAATGGCATAGGCGCCGATAAGCATCCCCTCTAATACGGCATGGGGATCGCCTTCCAAAACCGTTCTGTCCATAAATGCGCCCGGGTCCCCTTCGTCGGCATTACAGATGATATACTTGGGATAACCGGGAGCCTTTCTCGCGAACTTCCACTTCACGCCGGTGGGGAAACCCGCCCCACCCCTTCCCCTCAATTTGGCAGCCGTCACATCCTCAATGACCTGTTCAGCCGTCATACCAAAGAGGACTTTCGCAAGGGCGTTGTATCCCCCTACTGCAAAGTAGTCTTCAATGTTCGCGGGATCGATCTGCCCGCAATTGGCAAGAACCCTTCTCACCTGTTTTCCGAAAAAAGGGATGTCAGCCTCGTGACTGATCTTTTCTTTGCTGTCAGGGTCCGTGTACAGCAACCTTTCGACGGGTTTGCCCTGAAGCAGCGTCTCTGAGACAATGTCGGGTACATCATCCGGTTCCACAAGGTTGTAAAACAGCCCCGCGGGTTCCGCTGCCATGACCGGGCCGTTTTCGCAAAATCCCCGGCAGCCGGTTTTCTTAATCTCGACCTTGTTCTCCAGCCCGTTATCCTTGAGTATGGAATCAAAGGCCTCGATAATCTTCAGCGATCCCCCTGCCCGGCACCCTGTGCTGCAACAGACCTTTACGACCTGTTTATCAGGGTCGCGACCTTTTCGGATGCTTTTCCGCAAGGACTCTAGATCGGCTGGGGCTTGTATCCTAATCACCCTGGGTCTCCTCCATCGATGCCCGGTCCGGCTTGTTGCTATGCTCATCGAGCACGGCGTTCACTTTCGGCGGCGTCAGTTTCCCGAAGTAAGACTTGTTCACCATCATAGTAGGCGCAAGGGCGCAGGCCCCTAAACAGGCCGTGGTCTCTAGGGTGAACTGATAATCAGGCGTGGTCGCACCTTCATCAAGCGAGAGTTCCCGTTTGATCAACCGCAAGATGCTCCGCCCCCCTTTGACGTGACAGGCCGTTCCGCGACAAACCTTCAAAACATACTTCCCCTTCGGCTCTAAAGAAAAACCTGCATAGAAAGAGATTACCCCTTGCACCTCGCTCGGAAAAATTCCGAGGGCATTTGCTACGGGCTCAATGGCCCCCGGCGGTATATACCCGACAGCGTCCTGAATATCCTGGAGCAGTGGGATCAAACCCCCTGCCTCATTCTTGCGTTGGTTTATGAGGGTCTCTATTTCAGCCCAATTGATTTCCCTAGGGTCCATCTCTTAAGACCTCAGTCCCTGTGTCGTTAGCCTGTTCGCCGGTTAGTCCGTCTGCCTGCCATTTTTGCCCGCCATACTTCCTTCTTACATCTTCTCAATCCTAACCCCACAACACTTCCACCCCGGCGAGTCCGGGTTTCCCAACTGAGTTAAAGGGATCAGGCCCATAGCATCGTTATCGTTAAAGGCAAGCGGGACAAAAACCTGTCCCTGGCTTACTTCATTGCTCAGGGACACCTTTCTCGATATCGACCCAAGGCGCGATGAAATTCTGACCA
>JAFDIX010000416.1 GCA_019307805.1 Deltaproteobacteria bacterium
GACAGGCGGGCCTGTCTTTGTCTATGTTCAGGACGGTCGGATAATTCGCATCACACCCATGGAGTTCGACGACAGCGATGCGGCCTCTTGGGTCATCGAAGCGAGGGGCAGGAAGTTCTCTCCCCAGCGGAAGACCACCATTGCACCCTATTCATTGGCCTGGCGGTCAATGGTCTATTCACCCAAGAGGTTGTTACACCCTCTCAAGCGGGTTGATTTTGACCCAAACGGCAACCGGAACTGCACGAAGCGAGGAGAGTCAGGATACGAACGGATCAGCTGGGATGAGGCGGCGGATATCGTCACCAATGAGATCAAGCGCATCAAACGGGAATATGGGCCGGCGGCCATTCTGTCCACCCCATCGTCTCACCATTTGTGGGGAAATGTCGGCTATCGCCTTAGTACCTATATGAGGTTTATGAACCTTGTCGGATTTACTTACGCGGATCACAATACGGACAGTTGGGAGGGGTGGTTCTGGGGAGGCCTGCACCATTGGGGTTTCAGCCACCGCCTCGGCCTCCCCGAGCAGTACGACCTCCTGGAGGATGCCCTCAAGCACACGGAGATGATCGTCTTTTGGTCGAGTGACCCGGAAGCCACCCACGGGGTATATGCGGCATTTGAGAGTACCTCCCGTCGTCAGTGGCTCAAGGAGTTGGGGGTCAAGATGGTGTTTATAGACCCCTTTTATAATCACACGGCGGCAATGTACTCGGACAAATGGTTTGCACCGAGACCCGATACGGGCAATGCCATGGCCTTTGCCATTGCCCATGTCTGGATAACCGAAGACTCCTATGACAGGGAGTATATCGAAACACGGACCACTGGATTTGAGAAATTCAAGGACTATGTCCTGGGCAAAGAAGACGGCATACCCAAGACACCGGAGTGGGCCGAACGGGAATGCACCATTCCTGCCAGGGAGATCAGGGCACTGGCAAGGGAATGGGCTTCAAAGAAAACCATGCTGGCAGCCGGAGGCATAGGGGGGTTCGGCAGTGCCTGCAGGGCCGCAACGGGAAATGAGTGGGCCCGTTTGATGATCTTTCTCCAGGCCATGCAGGGACTGGGCAAGCCGGGCATCAACATCTGGAGTACAACCCAGGGCGTGCCATGCAATACGGACTTCATGTTCCCGGGATACACGGAAGGGGGTATCAGTGGTGATGTGGATAATACGGCTGCCGGTTTTCGATTTGTATACCGCATGCATGACTTCCCCACCCGTTCCAGCATCAATGCCCCTATGGGCCAGCATGTGCCGAGGCTCAGGATCCCGGAGTGTATCCTGGATGGTAAATACGAGTGGAGAGGAAAGGGGTTCTGCGGCCAGTCCATGGAGGCCCAGTTCCACAAATATCAATATCCGGCGGAGGGCTATCCTGAGATTCAGATGTACTACAGGTATGGCGGATCCTTTGTCGGCACCATGAACGAGACCAACAGGTATGTGAAGGCCTATAGGACCGAAAGATTGCCCTTTGTGGTCAACCAGTCCATATGGATGGAGGGTGAGGCCAGGTTTGCCGATATCATCCTGCCGGCCTGCACCAATTTTGAGCGATGGGATATCAGTGAATTTGCCAACTGTTCGGGTTACATCGCGGATTCTTATATCCAGGTAAACCACCGGGTTATCAGCATGCAAAAGAAGTGCATTGAGCCCCTGGGAGAATCGAAGTCGGACTATGAGATCTTTGCCCTGCTGTCCAAAAGGCTGGGCCTCTATGATGTCTTTACCGAAGGAGGCATGACGGAGCTTGACTGGGTCAGGAGATATTTTGATGCCACTGATCTCCCGAAACACATATCCTGGGACGACTTTTTCAAGAAGGGTTACTTTGTCGTCCCCATGCCGGAGAATTATAAATCCACACCCGCCTTGAGATGGTTTGCCGAGGACAGGGTCAAGGACACCCCGGACTGGGGTCCGGCTCCCGAATCTCAGGAAGAATTCGGGAAGGGTCTCCAGACCACATCGGGGCTCATTGAGTTTGAGTCTTCCAGCCTCAAAAGATTTGATCCGGGAGATGAAGAACGACCGCTGATCCCCAAGTACATGATTTCCTGGGAAGGACATCATACTGCGAGGCTTTACAACAAATACCCGCTGCAATTGATCACCCCCCATCCCCGTTTTAGTTTCCATACGGTGGGTGATGGCAAGGAGAGCTGGATTAATGAGATCAAGGACCATCGGATACTCAAGGAGGACGGGTATTATTACTGGATTATTCGGATCAACTCGAAGGATGCCGAAAAACGAGGCATCAGGGATCGGGACCTGGTCAGGGTGTCCAATGACCGGGGCCAAGTCATTTGTGCGACCCAGGTGACGGAGCGGGTTCCTCCGGGGACGGTTCACTCCTACGAATCCAGTGCGGATTATGACCCGGTGGGCAAGCCGGGAGAGTCTGCGGATCGCTTTGGATGCATCAATATCCTCACACCGAGCCGATACATCACAAAGAATTCATGCGGCATGGCCCCTAACTCATGCCTTGTCCAGATCGAGAAGTACTAAGGGTTTGCGCAAGCCCTGATGGAGGTGGATGAGATGAAGCGATGGAACCTGATCATCGATGTGGAAAAATGTAACGATTGCAATAACTGCTTTCTGGCCTGCAAGGACGAGTACTTTGAGAATGATTTTCTCCCCTATTCGGTGGCCCAGCCGAGGCTCGGCCATAGGTGGATGAATATTATGCGGAAGGAGAGGGGAGAGTATCCCAAGGTGGATGTCGCCTATCTGCCTATCCCGTGCATGCACTGCGATGACGCACCTTGTATAAAAAAATCGAAAGATAAGGCCGTGTATAAAAGGAAGGATGGCATTGTCCTGATAGACCCGGAAAAAGCAAAAGGCCGCAAAGACATGCTGGATACGTGTCCCTACGGAGCAATCTGGTGGAACGAGGAGAAGGCCTTGCCTCAAAAGTGCACTTTGTGTGTGCATCTCCTGGAGGAGGGATGGAAAGAGCCGAGGTGCGTGCAGGTTTGTCCCACCGGAGCCATGAGAGTCGTCCTTGCCGAGGATTCTGAGATAAAGAAGCTGAAGAAATCTGAGAAACTCGAGGTTTATCTGCCTGAATACAAAACAAGGCCGCGTCTGTATTATAAAAATCTGTATCGATACACCAGGTGCTTTATCGCAGGCAATGTGGTGTTCCATGACAGGGACGAGTGTGCAGAAGGCGCAGAGGTTACCTTGAGTAAAGGCTCGAAAAAGGTAATCGACCGGGTGACTACGAATAATTACGGGGATTTCAAGATAGACAACCTTGAGGAAAATAGTGGTAAGTACGGCCTCGAGATAAGGTTTCCCGGTTACGGGAAACAGAAACTGGGCATCAATCTGAAAACCGGCGTTAATCTTGGGACCATTTTTCTCTAGGAGTCTGTCGGAAACCCCCATCTGCTCCAATTTTCGCGATAAAATGGGTTGACAGGCCCTTTGAAACAAAATAAATAATATTCTAACGCAATACAAAGTCTCATAATATAAGATATCCATCCGAGAAACTGCGTCAGAAAGAATTTAACGACATTTCCCTTTTTACTCCGCAAAATCGAGGGGCAGGGGATATCAAAGAATATTCGGAATCTGCGTTTCCCTAAAGCAAACCTGATAAGCTCGTAGAAAGTCGTCACTCCGGTGCCCGTCCTCCGCAGTAGCTCTGCTAGGTCGGATGGAAAAACCGGAGTCCAGAGTCTTTGTAAGTACTTGAATAGACTGGAAGAGATAAGAAAAAAAACACTTTTTTTAGGGAAGGAGGGTAATATTTTTATTGGTGACATCGGACAATAATTCACGGAAACAGAAAAAAGGGAGGTGTAAGATGAAAAAGAGAAATCAGAGTATTACTCGGCGGGAATTTATCAAGAAGACCGGAGTTGCAGGGGCAGCTATTGGGACGGCTGCAATGGTCCCCTCTTTTGCCCGGAAGGCC
>JAFDIX010001016.1 GCA_019307805.1 Deltaproteobacteria bacterium
ATCTTACCGTGGTGCTGAATGCCGTGGATTCACCCAGGGCCGAGGACCCAGGCGCCCTGACGGAAAACGAGGTCAAGGAGGACCGCAGGCAGGCTGCTCCCCGCAACCTGCTGTTTGATGCCGGCGAGGAACTGGACCAGCAAACGATCGGGCTGGCATACAACAAGGCGTTCGATGCGAACCATCAGTTCATGCTGCGTAACTATTATGTCATGCGTGATTTCAGGAACAGACTACCTTTTGATATCAACAGCAATGGCCAGGGCGGCAGTGTCAGACTCGACCGTTTCTTCACCGGTGGCGGTGGCAACTATACTTATTCAGGCGAGCTGCTTGCCAGGGGTAACCGCCTGGTGCTGGGATTCGACATCGATGCACAGCGAGACCACCGCAAGCGGTTTGCCAACAACAAGGGGAGTCTGGGGGACCAGACAACTGACCAGGATGAAGATGTCACCAGCTACGGGGTCTATTTTCAGGATACGCTGGAGATAACTGACGATGTTACCCTGACGCTGGGTGCCCGCTATGACAGTCTGCACTACAACGTTGATGATCACATGGCGGGAACCGGCTCCGGCAAGACCAGTTTTGATAAAATAAGCCCGATGGCTGGCGTCCTCTGGAGTGTAAACCCGGCAGTGAACCTCTATGGCAATATTGCACGGTCATTCGATCCACCGACCACCACCGAGCTGGCCAATCCCGGCGGCGCCACGGGATTTAATTCAGACCTGAAATCGCAGAAGGCCACCAGCTACGAAATCGGCGTAAAGGGACTGTTGCCCGGGCGAATTCGATACGAACTAGCCTTGTTTCACATCAAGGTGGATGACGAACTGGTGCGCTTTGAACTGAGTGGCTCGGGCCAGGGCTTTTTCGAAAACGCAGGCAGTTCCACTCATAATGGCCTGGAAACAGCATTATCCATAGAACTGGCCCAGGGCCTGACCAGCACTCTGACGTACACCTATTCGGATTTCAGCTTTGATACCTTCCGGGACCGCGACGGCAACAACTTCGATGGCAACAAGATCCCCGGCGTACCCGATAACCAACTTCATATCGAGCTGAGCTATCACCATCCCGCCGGATTTACTCGCGGGATCAATGGGAAATATCCCCGTTTATTGGCATCAGCAACCTGTTTGCCGAAGAATATTTCGACAATATCCGACTAAACGCCGGCTTTGGCCGTTATTTCGAGCCGGCCCCCAAACGTAATTACTATGGCGGCATTGGCCTGCGCTACAACTTCGACTAGGCAGGGCCGATACACGGATCAACTCCATCCCTGCAGCTTGTAGCTGTCCAGTATCTTCTGCTGTTGACTGTATTGATAGCCGCCGTTGGTTTTCTTCAGTAAGGACTGCCGTGTCTGGATGTTAGAATACCCTTGATTTTAATTATGTGTGCGTATTGTCTGGAGGTTTTACGATGGTAGTAAAATTTGCGGGAAATCGGCAAGCTGGTTGTCTGTTTCGGAAAGTATGTGCTGTCACCCTGGGCATCGGATTGGGCATGAGTTTATCTTGCTCAAGCGAAGAATCAGAGCTCTTGCAGAGTTTGCCGGTACCTGAGACAAAGCTGTGTACTGGCAGCCCACAATCAGTTGATTATGAGGTGGTGGCATCGAACCTGGAAGTTCCCTGGGGAATAGAGTCACTTCCTGACGCCAGGATGCTCGTGACTGAACGACCAGGTCGGGTGAGAGTAATCGAAGATGGAGCGCTTCGAGAAGAACCGTGGACCCGGATTTCGGTTGCCTCGGAGGGGGTGATCGGCCTGACAAGCATAGTCGCTGCCCCGGATTACCAGGTCTCAGGTCTTGTATATGTAGCGGCAACTTTCTCGAACCTGGGTTCGTCCTGGATGGAGCAACAATTATTGCGTTTCAAACGGACCGTGGCGGGCTGGATGAACAGCGATGCACGCTTTCCTTATGTGACCCGTGTTATTCGATTCAAGGATCATGGTGGTTTTGGAGTTGATCCTGAGGTGATTATTGACGGAATTCCGGCTGACCCATGGCTTGGAACAACTACACTGCGTTTCGGCCCGGACGGATTGCTCTATGTAAGTACCGGATATGCTGCTGAAGGCAAGATATTGCGATACACAGCGGATGGAGAAATCCCAGCCGATAATCCGTGGCCGAACTCGCCGGTTTTTGCGTATGGATTCCGACAGTCTCAGGGCCTGGCTTGGGATCATGATGGTCACTTATTTGCCACGGAGCACGGGACAACAGGGAATGATGAGCTAAATATTATTCGTAAGGGTGAGAATTATGGTTGGCCAGTGGTTACAGGACTAAGCCCGTCCGACGAACATACCCAACCAATTGTAGTCTGGGGTAAAACAATTGCACCGGCTGGTTTAGCGGT
>JAFDIX010000417.1 GCA_019307805.1 Deltaproteobacteria bacterium
GCCCGAACTCAACAAGAATCGCACGCAACAAGCTGGTATCGTCGAGTTGCGTCTGGAACACCCGGGCCACAACCGATGCATAATCGAACTGTGCCATCAGCTTCTGGATCAACAATGACTTGCCAACACCATCTTCGCCGGTCAGCAGCACTACACCTTCAGAATTCAGAATAGAGTACGCAAGATAGGCTGAAGCGGATTCGTACTGCTTCAGTGGAAAATAAAACTCCAGATCAGGAGGTTGACGAAAGGGTGATTTCCCTAAATTGAAGAATTCAAGATACATTTTGATAGGCTACTTTATAGTCATCCGGATACAGCAACGCTAGCGATGATACCCAATCGTCGCACCCATGATCCACTCTCTATACTCGGAACCGGAGTCATCACTGTCACGGTTGTTATAACCGGTGTATATGGAAAACCCGGTATAGCGCGATAATGCATGATCAACAGCTATATCGGCTGTCCAGTCCTTATCGGTCCTTTTGATTCCTGTATTGTCCGTATTCGTGTAGCTCGTTGAAAGCCTGCCTCTCCAACCAGCCGTTATTTCCGATGAAAAACTCACCCCAACACCCCATTCATCGTAATCGAACAAGCCTTCTTCTTCATAGTCTCTTTCCTCCCAATACAGCGAAACATCGGCCAGAATGGAGGAACCCTCATAATCCGCGTATGCTGCATGACGCGTCAGCCTGTATAAGTCTCTGCTCCCTTGCTCATTGCTTGAGTCTGAACCCGAAATACCCGAACCACCGACGAATCCCGATTCCGATGCTTCGAGAAATTCGATCGTCGAGTCTGTAATTTTACGTACGGATTCCCAGCCGAAACCGGTCCTTGAGCTCTTGCGGTGGTTGAGTACAAGCTTCGCGCCCCAGTCGTCGACATCATCCGCCTTATCACGGTCTACCTTGAATGCGCCGAGAGTGGCTACCACGTCCGTTTTTGAAAACCGTGTATCGGCCTCCAGGTATACGACGCCAAAGTCATAATCCCCATTCACATCATCGTCATCGTAATCAACCATCATCCCGACAGCATTAGCCGACAAGGTAAGCTGGGAAGACCGCTTGTTTTCCCATTTTGCCTTTAACATATTGCGTTTACTGTCAGCCTTTGTGACTTCATAATCATCCTTTGCCCAGCGGGCGCCAATTGTCACCGCATTGGAAGGATTTACCTGGAAGTTAAGATCGGGACCCGTAATGAAAAGGTTGACCCGCTGACGATTGTCACGTGTATCAGCGTCAAGTGAATTAATTTCCTGTTCACCAAGCACATCACGGACTATCCAGGACAATCTCTCCGGCCTTAACTTTATGGTAGCCAGCGCATTGAGGAAATAGACACCCTGGTCAGGCTCCGTACCTTCAGCGTACGTGTAATAACCGTAAAAGCCCGACACGTCTGTATCCACACGTTTGGATTTGTTGGTCAGACTGAAATCCAGCTCAGCGCCGTTTACCCAGTCCTCCTCCTCGTTATTCGGCAGCAGCAGAGAGTTACTCGAATACTCGCTAACCAGCCCTGCACCGTAGTGCATCTCGAGCGCATGCAAAGCAGGGGAAAAGCTCAAAAACAGGACTCCCGGCAGAATATACCGACCGACGATTTTCATAGTTCGTAGCAGCCTGTTGTTTCTGCTGACGGCCATCTTTGACACGCTATAATGCATATAAAGCCCCCCCTGTGGGCTACCGCTCGTTTTGCCTCAGCCGGCTCTCAGATAATCCGGACTGTTGTTGAACACCACGCCCAGCTTTTTACTGTCACCAAATGCTTTTGCAGCTTCTTCTATCTGCCTCTCCGTTACCTTGCCATAAGGAACCACAAGCAGAATATAGTCACAGAACTCCGCAAGAATACTGGTGTCCGCTGCTTCCGTAACCGGCGGGGCATCAACAATGATATAGCGGTCGCCATAGCGCTCTTTCAGGGCTTTCATCATTACCCGCATTTTCACCGATGAATAATATTCCTGTGTAATTTCACGATGGGCCCCGGCCGGCATCCAGCGCAGGCGTTGAATCCCCGATGGCTGGATAATCTCGTCCATGCTTACGTCATCATCCTCGAGATAGTCGATTAAGCCCACCTCACTCTGTATACGCAAGACTTCCATTAAAATCGAACTTTGCAGATTACAATCGATCAATAATGCTGTCTTGGCTTTATCGAAAGAAAATACCGTCGCCAGGTTTAATGCCGTAAAGCTTCCACCCCCTCCCGGACGCACTGAAGTCACCATAATTGTCAGGTTGCCACCATCTGTTTCTCTCAACAATTTGGTTCGCAGCTTGCGGAAGCTGTCGATAATCACACGGTTCCGGGTATGCGGATGGATGATGCGTCTTTTCTCGAGTTCACTGGGCGTCAGCAGCTTGGGTTCCAGCATGAGGGCTATGTCACCCTTTTTCGACTGGATCGGCGCAAGCACCCGGGAAGACGAGGTGCTGGACACGGACATGTCTGCTCCATAGCTGGGCACCAGGGAACGGGCACCCTCCGCGGCGGCTTTGCTCAGTGCATCATCAATTTTGCTCATTTCAAATACTCCCTGTCCATTTCATCCATCCGACGTATCCATACATATAAAGCACTGCGACTACCACCAACATCAATAACCTGAATCGAAACCTCGCCCTGCGCACTTCGAATACAGTCGGCATATGCGGAACCTCGACCAGCACAGGCAGATTCAGTTTGGAAGAGATGACGGATGAGAATCTCAGTCTCGGGTCAATCTGTATTTTCGCAAATATAAGCGAAATCGGGACGAGAATCCCGAGCACTATTCCCCCGATCATGTAATGCAGAAAACGCAACCCCGTCGGTTTGACCGGTACTGCCGCAGGCTCCTGGATACGGAAATTGATTCCTTGCCCTTCTTTATGCAGGTTCTTCGACACCCGTGCAAGCTCACGGCGGGTCAATAATCGGTGGTAAATATCCTGGTTAACTTCGTAATCCCTGGTAAATTCAGCCAGGGCCGCTTCACTCTCGTGCAGACGTATACTGCGCCCCCGCTCATTTTCAAGTAATATCTTGGTCTCGGTCAGGCGAATTCTCAGGGTTTCAACTTCCGTTTCCGCAGTCGCCAATTGACTGCGCAACTGCTGGTAGAGCGGATTAATCGCAACCCCCTTCGCCTGCGAAGATTTCTTGCCTGACTTCCTGGCCTGCTTGCGCTGCTGCTCCTCTTTAAGGATCGATTCCTTGAGATCTTCAATTTTATGCAGCGCACGAACAACATCCGGATGGTTATCCTGGTACTTCAGGCGCATCGAATCCAGTTCGCGCTGCAATGTTACAATCCGGTCGTGGTACTGCCCTTGACGATTCAGACTGGCGGACATGGCCGACTCATCTCCCAGCTGCCGCTTTATGGATTTACGGCGCACCTCTGCTTCCTTCAGGGCGAGACTGGACCGCTCGTAGCGGCCCTGGAGAGTATTAATACGCTCCAGGATGGCTGCCTCGCTGCCCGGCTGAGCATCCAGGTTCTTGCTCCTGAGTTGCTTCAGGTTTTGTTCCGCGAAAACCAGCTTGGCATGATATTCCCGCACCTGCTTGTCGATAAAATCGTAGGCCGATGTGCTCTCATGATCTTTTGCTTGTGCACTCTCTTCCACAAACTGGGCTGCGAGGCTGTTTGTCACCTTCGCGGCCCGCTCGGGGTTAGCGTCCTTGTACTCAATCTTGATCAAATTCGATGCTACCTTGTAGATATTAATCGCATCTTTCAGCCTGTCCCTGGTGAGTTCCTGTTGCAGGGGGCTATCTGCCGCTGTGATCATGCCATTCTCAAGACCGATTTTAGTAAGAACCTTGCGGGCATTAATAATTTCTCCGGCAACACGCGCATAGTCCCTGCTGTCCGTTGGTATGGCCACTCCCTCTGTGAGCGGCTTTATGATATTGGTTTCATCAA
>JAFDIX010000418.1 GCA_019307805.1 Deltaproteobacteria bacterium
CTTAATGCAGGACCTTATACTCCGGCCAGAAGGACTCTGGCGCGGAGGATTACTGGTTCGCGCTACCTGATCAACAGCAGGTTATCTGCCTAATCTCTTGAGCATCTTCTGCACATCAACATCAGAGGTCATCCAATCGGAGATACGTACAAGCCTTCCATCCTCTGCGCATTTGGCCAAAAACACGGAGCGTGTTCCCTGTCTCTTGTTCGGACCATAGCTGACTTTGGGGCCAATACCCTGGAAATCCTTGATGGAATTCATGGCCTTGACGAAGTTGTCTGCCGTGAGATCCGGACCGCATCTCTTCAACCCCTCCACCATAGGTTCCACGAAAAGAAACCCGGCATAAAAGAAGATCCCCCAGCGATCTTGGGGAGCAAATCTATCATAGGCCGCCTTGTATTTTTTCATGAGCGGATTCGGGGAGTCAGGAAGGTCTCCAAACGAAGGGAGGATCACATCCTTGAAAAGCCCTTTGCTGATCTTATACATAATAGCCACGTCACTCAGAACGCTTGAGCTCATCCACTGGGATTTGAAGCCCATTTTGGCGGCGGTCCCTAAAATAATGGCCCCATGTTTGGGAAGGACCCACATGATGACACAATCGGGTTTTGCCGCCTTCAGCTTCATGCAGTGAGAACTAAGATCTGAATCCATGACTTCCACAGATACAGACGCCACCAGTTTCATACCCAGTTTTTCAAGGGCATACTCGGCGCCTACAAGCCCTTCCTTGCCAAAATCATCGTTTTGATAGAAAAAGGCGATCCTCTTTTTGCCTAAGTTTTTTACTGCGTAGTTGACCAGAATTGAGGCCTCGTCAATATAAAGGGGGTAAACTGCAAAAAGATATTTTGTGGGGGGATAGGCCCAATGGGTTGACCCGGAAGCAGGCCCGACCCAGGGCACCTTCTTCTTGTTCAAATACTTCTTGACGGCCATGCCCGTTGAAGTACCTACACCCGAGGCAAATGCGAAGACCTTCTTGTCCTCCACAAGTTCTTTGACAATAGCCTTGGTCCTGGGCGACATATAGCCGTCATCTCTAAGGAAGTATTTAATCTTGCGGCCGTGGATACCTCCCTCAGCATTGATCATATCAAAGTAACACCCCGTACCCCGGGGGATTGCACCCCAGAGGGCGGCAGGTCCTGTCTGGGGACCCCACTGTCCAATGCGAATCTCCGTATCAGTGACCCCCCTTTCAGCCCACACAAAGGACGTCATCGCCAAAGAGACGAGCGCAGCGCAACCTAACACCAAAATCCAATTCCGCTTTTTCATGGTTCTACCTCCTTTTTAAATTGGTTATTGGTTATTGGTAATCCGTTATTTTTTAACGTTCATCAGTCAAGTTTCGAGTTGCAGGTTTCAGGGTACCGGTATTGAACTTTAGGTAACCGTTCACGGAACGTTGAAATTATAACAGGACAGGGAGCTCTATATCCTTGACTTATTAAACTTAGATAAATTGAGTTGGTGGGTCAAGATAAATCTTTCGGCAGGTTAGCGCACTAACTTCAACATACAGGGAAAATAGAGGGTTTTTTAAAAAGACCATCTCGGCACAAAAAAGCCCCTCCGATTTCGAAGGGGCTTTTTTGAAAAACTCTTGAAACAATCTACTTTTTTATTATCTTTTCCTTTCTCACCCCGACCCAATCTTTGAATTTATCCCACGAATACGGGGCCATTAGGGTGAGCTTACAATCCGCTTTTGCATCAGATTCCATACTCACCACTTTAGCGGTGTAGACCCCAGGAGGAATTGTCGGTTGCGTTATAATAATGGCGGTCTCCATCTTCTTATTGGAGCCTATTTTGGCCCTCAGCAGCTCTGTCACCTTGACCAGGGTGCTTACCTTGGCGGTGAAGCATCCGTTGCTGTCTACATTGGCGTCGGCAATGGGAACATTGACCTTCTCGCCCTTTTTATCAACCCCTAACAGTTCAATAAAAACCGAATCGTCGGGCTGAAATCCCTTTCCCATAAACACGATGGGGGTGCGTGTAACAGAAACCACCCCAAGGGTAACGGCATCGGGTTGCACTACCACCTGCGGCCCTTTGATATTGGGGTCAAGCCCCCCTGGTGCAGTGGCACATCCCATAAACAAAAAAACAAGAAAAACACAAATCAAACCACCTTTGAGATAACCGGTATCTCTTAGCCATCTTTCCTTTGCGATCATTATCTGAGCCTCCTTAATGCAGGTTCTTAAGCTCCGGCCAGAAGAACTCTGGCGCGGAGCATTACTGATTGAACAGCCGGATCAGCAACAGGTTATCTCCCTAATTTCTTGAGCATCGTCTGGATGTCAAGATCAGAGGTTATCCAGTCAGAGATACGTTCGATCTTCCCGCCCTCCAGACACTTGGCAAGAAAGAGAGACCGGGTTCCCTGTCTCTTTTCCGGACCAAAACTGATCTTTGAACCGATGCCCTGATAATCTTTGATGCTGTCCATGGCCTTTGCAAAATTGTCCACTGTGAGATCCCGGCCACACCTTCTCAGGCCTTCCACCAGCGGCTCCGTGAAGTAGATCCCTGCATAGAAAAAGATCCCCCACCGATCCTTGGGTGCAAATGTTTGCTGAGCCTTCCTGTATTTTTTCATCAGCGGGGTCTGAGAATCAGGGAGCTCGGCAAAGGTAACAAAAATCACATCCTTGAAGAGGCCCTTGCTGATCTTATACATGATCGGTATATCGCTCAAGGTACTTGTGGTCATCCACTGGGGCTTAAAGCCCATCTTTGCGGCCGTGCCCAATATGATGGCGCCATGTTTGGGGAGCAGCCAGTTGATGACGCAGTCAGGTTTTGCCGCCTTCAACTTCATACAGTGAGCACTGAGGTCCGTATCCATGGGCTCTACAGATACCGAGGCAACCAGTTTCATGCCAAGTTTCTCTAACTCTGCTTCAGCGCCAACCAAGCCTTCTTTGCCGTAATCATCGTTCTGATAAAAAAAGGCGATTCTCTTCTTGCCCATCGTCTCGACAGCGTATTTGACCAAGATAGCCGCCTCGTCAAAATAGAGGGGGTAGTCGGCCCAAAGATACTTGGTGGGAGGATAGGCCCAGTGGCTGGAACCGGTTGCAGGCCCGACCCAGGGTACCTTCTTCTTGTTCAGGTATTTCTTAACGGCCATACCTGTTGCCGTTCCCACACCCGAAGCAAGGGCAAAGATCCCCTTGTCCTCCACCAACTCTTTGACAATGGCCTTGGTCCTCGGAGGCATATAGCCATCATCCCTCAGGTAGTATTTAATTTTTCGGCCATGGATACCTCCTTCGGCGTTTATCATGTCAAAAAAGCAGCCCGCCCCCCGGCCCACTGAACCCCAGAGGGCTGCAGGACCGGTCTGAGGACCATACTGACCGATACGGATCTCCGTATCAGTAACTCCCCGTTCAGCCAATGCAGAGGGAGCAACCGCTAAGGACATGAGCACAGCACAACCCAACAGCAAAACCCAATTCCATCTTTTCATACCTTTTCCTCCTCATTAAATTTGGTTGTTTGTTATTCGTTACTCGTTATTCGACAATTCCTCAATCGTCAATCCCCAATCTTCAATATTCACTTGTCAATATTCAATCTTCAATCATCCCCGTTTTCTCCCATACATGGCTTCAATCAGGTCACCAAAGGCCTCGTTCACATATTTTCTCTTGACCTTCATGGTGGGGGTCATCTCTCCGTCCTCTTCATATAATTTCTTAGGAATAATCGTGAATTTCTTTACCTGCTCCACCCTGGCCAAGGTATCATTCACCTGATTCATCTCGCCCTGGATCAGCTTGATGATTTCATCGCTCTGGGTCAAATCCCTATAGGTGGAAAACTGGATCTTGTTATCCTGGGCATACTTGACCACATTGTCTTCATCAATCATGATCAGACAGGAGAGGAATTTCCTTTTGTC
>JAFDIX010000419.1 GCA_019307805.1 Deltaproteobacteria bacterium
GGATCATTTTCTTTTATGGGGACTATGAGAACCATGTGCTCATGGACCTTTTGAATCTAAAATACGTGATATCCTATGCCAATAGGAGCTATGGTCTGAGAGGCTCCTATCTGCCTCGGGCATTTATCGTTCCCCGGGCCAAAACCCTTCCTAAAAAAGAGATCCTCGACCATCTCATAGCTCCTGATTTTGACCCCAGGAAAGTCGTCCTGTTAGAAAGTGATGCCCCTCCATCGGGCCCTTCAGGAAAAATATCCCAGGTGGGGCAACCTCCAGGAAAAGCCACCATCACTTCCTACAGGCCTGATGAGATAGTAATAAATACCGATTCCCAGGCATCCGGTTTTCTTTTTCTGAGCGAGGCCTTTTATCCGGGCTGGAAGGCGTACTTGAATGACAAACCTGTGAAAATTTTGCGTGGCAACTACCTCTTCAGGGTCATTCAAGTGCCTCAGGGAAGGCATGTCGTTCGGTTTGTGTTTGATCCTGTTTCCATCAAAGTGGGCGCATGCATCACGATCCTGACCATTTTTCTCATTGTTATTGCAGTTTCCCGCCACGCCATAAAATCAAGAAAACCTCAGAGATAATCCAGTTGGCGCAGGTGTTGAATAATGCTCTTCGCAGCGAGCCTGTGACCTGCCTCTGTCCAGTGAAGATCCCGTCTGAAGAAGAGTTTTTCCCGACTGAATCGGACCCTGAACACGGGCAGCAGATCCAGCACCGGAATACCTTCCTTTTTGCAATAGAGTTTCAAAACCTTTTGAGGAAGGCCTAGATCCAGTCTCTCCGGGGGAATCCCGAAAGCCCCTTTTCCTGATGCATAAATCTTTTTATCCAGGAGCTGATCCATGTAGGGAATGATTACCAGGAGAAACTTTGACTGCTTTGACTTCGAGACACCATGGACCTCACTCACAAGTCGCAGGGGTAATGTGTACTTGTACTCTTTCAGGAAGTTCTTGTCGAAAACAGCAAAAAAACCCAACTTTCGAAATTCTTTTCCCATTTCCAGGCGATTCCGAAGCCTATAAAAACGGGTTGTCATGATGTTGTACAGAAGGCTTTTTGTACGGTTGTCTGCAACAGGGACGTTGCCAAGTTTTAATGCATTTTCACCGGCCAGGAAAAATCTGGGTTTGAGAAAAAGGCCTTCGTTCACGGAGAAGAGATGACAATTGGAAATATCATCCACAAACATGGCAAGCACCACCACATCTGGGGAGTATTTCAGGCCCTTTTCTTTTAAAACAAGCAACTCCTGGTCGGTACTCCACCCCCACATCCCCATGTTAATGACTTCATATTCGGGACTCAGGTATTCCCCGATACGATCGGTATATCTGTTTTTCCTTGAGACACCGAACCCGATGGTGAATGAGTCACCCAAAAAAAGGATCCTTTTTTTGCCCGGGGGTTTTGTTACCTGATGCTGGGAATCGAAGAATCCTTCTCCGTTCATTGCGACATGCATTACGGCCATATCGTCGTCACCCGTCAGGGAGCCTTTTTTGTAGGGGATTCCTGACCATCCCAAAATGGGATCATAACGGCACAGCGGACCCTGGGGAAGCTTGTCATATTTGGCTGTAAAGGATGCACCGCCCAAGAACCTGAACATCAACTCACCGGCAATGCCCACCAAAAGAAGGCTCCCCAGGACAAGGAGAAGGTTGATCAAAAAGCCTTTATGTCGTCGTTTCATATTTGGTCTTGCTGCCAATTACATCCTTTTTCGGGGCCATAGGACAAGACACAGGGAAAAAACAAATGCCAGTACACTGACCACGGCACCGATACGAAAGGGCCATGAGATAAAAGAGAGGAGCACCTCGTGCTCCCCCTTTTCAAGAGGAATCACTCGGAAAAGATAGTTGCCCCGCAGCACAGGGACCTCCTTTCCGTCCACAAATGCCTTCCACCCCGGGTAATACATTTCACTCAATACCAGGTAGCCGTTTTTATCCGTGGTGACCTTCATGCCTATGCGCTCATTTTCATATTTTTCGACAACACAGGTTGCCCTGGGAGTGCCCTTTACATCGTGCTTGATACGCCGGGTTGAATCTTCGGTTTCCAACACAACCATCTTTCGAGGATCAAATGCCTCTCCCGCCATGAATGGCAGGATCTCCTCTACAGGCTTTACAATAGCCCTGCCCACAAGGGTAGCATAGGGCAAGCGATTATCTGTTTCAACAACTTCCCTTCCCAAGACCATCTGTCTGAGGTTGAGCATTCTCAGGAGTTTTGCCCCGGGGAACTTCAAATCGCCCCCGCCGATCTTGATAACGTGATCATCCTGGGCATAACCCTGGCTGAACCGGATGTAGTGCAAATACCTCTTCAAGAGAAGGGGATCATAACCCTCGATGCTCGGGAACCGAGACTGCAGCCCGTCATTGGGCCTGAAAAGATCGCTTCGGGTCAACACCCTCCCATTTACAGGATTTCGATTCAGTTGTGAAATGATCTTTTCTTTGTCCAAAGAGGGTGTAAATGCATAGGGCTGTACAAATTGTGCCCCGAACAGATAGAGGTCCACGAGGAGAATGGTCACCGCAAGGATACCGAAAAGCGTCCCATTCAACCGCTCACGCTTTCGCATGAAAAATATGATGGCAAGGGTCAGAACCACCAGGGAGCCTTTTTCTATTCCAATGTCCATTCTCCTATAGAGCATGGACATATCCGCATGCCCCACAGGCGACTCAGAGAAGGTATTGAAGAGAAACAGATAGAAATCAAAGGGAAAGATAAAATGTCCCGCAAGGAGCAGGAAAAACAGGGTTCCCAGCAGGACGGCAGCCATGGAAGAGCCCCTGCTGAATTTCCAGGCGCCTTCCTGCATCCGTTGAAATCCCAGTCCTGCAATGACCCCGATTCCAAATATGTAGAGGAAGATGATCTGGGCCGGGATTCGGAAACTTCTGAATCCGGGTAGCTTGTATATCACGGGGTAAAGGGGATTGTACTTGCCCAAGGCCAGAAACAGGGACACAATGCACAACAGGATAAAGAATAACTTCATTCTACGCACTTCTTTGTCATCTGTCCGAATAAAGGCAAGGAACAGGGGGAGCAGCCCCACATAGGCACAGGTTTCCAGGGAATGCCACCCTTCAGGACTCCGCCAGTAGGTGCCGTCGATCACACTGCCGAAGATGTCCGGGATCAGGAAGGCCAATAGCTCTGCAGGGATGAGGGAGTGATAGGTGGCAAAATCATAGTTCAACCCTCCAGCCCGTGTTGACAGGGCGGTAAACTCGAGGGTGGGCAGCACCTGAACAGCGGAAATGGCGAATCCAAGAAACAAAATGACAGGCAGTCCCGACACCACTTTGAATGCATTGGAGTAGCCCCCGTTTCTCAAAAACAGCCAGGCAAAGTATAGACCAAAGGCAAGAATTCCCAGAATGGTGTAAAAGGCAATCTGGGGAAATCCCCCCAGGATTTGAATCCCCAGGATCATCCCGGCCCCGGCCGCATGCCTGAAACGGACCTCCCGAACAAATCGGTGGAGATAAAGAAAGATGAGGGGTATCCAGATATAGTTTTGTGTGAAGGTAAGGTGTCCGGCATAGAGATGGCCCAGAAAATAGCCGTTAAAGACAAAGACCACTGCCGAGGCGACGCTTCCCATGGCTGAAACGGAAAGAGACCGCATAAAGGCATACATAAAAATACAACCCAATATGCAGTGGAGTATCGTAGAGTACCCATAGGCCACATCCACGGGAATGAGGTAATAGAGAAACCCCAATGGGTAGAACATGGATGCCTGCATGTTTGTAATGAAAGGTGTGCCGGAGAAGATATAGGGGTTCCAGAAGGGGAAGGTTCCGTCAGACCGGAGTTGTTCATAGACGAAGTTTTTCCAGGGAAAAAACTGAAGTACGAAGTCCGATCCGAAAAGCGTTTTGTCTGCGATGTATGGCAAAAGCAAGAGAATCCCATGTGTATTGTGATGGTTTTCCTTTCAAACTCCCCCGCTTTCATGTCATTGCGCATCAGCCATTGGTATAAGACTACTTATCTATTCCTTGAAGGTTCTCCTCTATAAACCGTTCTAAATCCTTCTGCCCTTTTCTTATTTTGAGGGATTTTTGAAATGTTTTCAGGGCTTCTTCCCTTTTCCCGGCCTCATAGAGGGAATACCCGAGATTATTGTAATAGGCCAACCGATCCGGTTTTTATTGTAATAGGCCAACCGATCCGGTTTCTCGGCAATTGCCTTACGAAAGCTCCGGATGGCCTTCTCAAATTCCCCTTTCCTGTGATAAAAATATCCCCAGTTGTTGTGGACGATGCTGAGGTCATCATAATACAATGACATCATTTCCAGTTCCCGCCGTGCATCTTCGAACAGCCCTTCCCTGGCAAGGAAGGTCCCAATCGCCGAATGAATGGCCGTATCATCATACCCAATACGGGATGCCTTTCTCATATAACGCAGCCCCAATTTCGGATTTCCTGTCATAAAGACGAAAACGCCATACCTGTAGAAAAAATGGG
>JAFDIX010000420.1 GCA_019307805.1 Deltaproteobacteria bacterium
ACTCATCGAGCGGGATGGTTCCATCGACAGTTTCGTATTTAAGGATTTCTATCGACATTTGAACTGTAAACTTAAAGATACAGTATGTCAATTATAGTTAACGGCATCTGCCTGAGCTGTTGCCTGTAAATCATACACTTTCAGGTGGACACCCTAGTATGGATGAGTGCCCACTTTGCACCCCTGATAACGAATTGAATATAGGTAAATGCCGCAGGATTTGGTCAGAAAATGCATCCGGGCTCATTGCCGGCATTTATTTTGTAATCAGCATTAAAAAGTCGACACCGACCCTTTTTCTCCTGTCTTCACTGTTTATGTCAAGTGACAGTGATTTGCTTGCTGAAGTCAATCGACAATATGGTTCAGGCACCTGACATCTATCAACGCTAGCGCGTCTGTCAGCCGCCTTGTCAGCTGTGTATCCGATCTGCTTCCCGTGGATGGACGTTGGCTCCTCGGCAGTTACATCGCTTCAAAAGACCATGTTCAGTGACCAGGAGTTCAGTTACGCCTTTCCACTGCACAACCCCGAGATATTTCTTAATCGGCAACTTGCTGATTAGCAGCATCCTGGCTGGCAGAGTGAGCGAATGCGACTAAGCGGTCAATTAATGTCCAATGCATTGTCCGTATCACTCTGATAGCAAAAATGCATCATGATCACTTTTTCTGAAGAAGCATGTGTATTTTTTGTTACTGTACAAGGTTGGGATCAGCGCTTTCAGCGCCTTTGCCTGCTGCGGTATAGTGTCGTCGGCCATGGATATGATCTGTCTCAATAATGTTTTTTGTGGGTGAGGGAGTGTGGCTCGTATGATCAAATTAAATGAGGAATGATGATGAGAAGATTACTTACTGTATTACTACCTGTTTTACTCGCAGTGTCTGGCGCAACTGCGTGGGCCGCAGAGGACCTGGTAATTGTGAACGGCGAGCACTGGGTAAGTTCAAGCCTTGAGCAAAAGCGGGCGTACCTGTTTGGGGTTGGCAATGTGCTTGAAATCGAACAGGCGATGGCCGGTGATGAATATGAGGTAAGGCGTGGACGCAGTATCGTTCCTGTTCTGCTGGATGGTCTGTCTGGTGTGTCAATCGCAAATATCGTGACGCAACTCGACAAGTTCTATGCGGATCATTCTGATCAAATCAAGCGGCCCGTCATCGAGGTGCTCTATCTCGAGATGGCCATGCCAAATCTGTGAATCTGAAGGAGTCAGGATTATGAAAAAAATTACTTATCCACTACTTGCGATAGCGCTGGGTAGCTCTGTCGCCTGTACGAACATGAGCGGCGAGCAGCAGGGTACGCTTACCGGTGCAGGCATCGGTGCAGCGGCCGGTGCGGGCATCGCGGCTATTGCCGGTGGTAATGGCTGGACGGGCGCGGCGGTTGGTGCAGTCGCGGGTGGTATCGTTGGTAATATCGAAGGTAAAAAATCAGACCAGAGGTGATTAATCATGAAAAGCAAAATTATATATGGTGTTATTCCGGCTGTGTTGTTTTCCATCGGTGTCTCGCAAGCCTGGGCTGAAGATACGGTCGGGCCTGCAGATGCAGATACAAGTCTGCCAGTAGACTGTTCTACGGCAAAAGATGATCTTTCAACGCTGCAACATGAAAAGAAAAAAACGAGTGATAAAGCAGTAGGAGGAATTCTTGCCTTCACGCCAATCGGGCTGGTTGCCAATGCTGCAACGGGTGGCAATAAAATGGACAAGGACCAGAAATTGAGTGCCGAGGAATACAACAAAAAGATCGATGAACGTATTGCCCAGATCAAGGCGGCTTGTCCTGATGCCTTGTCTGCAGATGACTCTATTGATGAATGATAGTAAATGTGTGACATGCCCCGGAAGTAGTATGCCGCTATGAGGTTTTATCGATTGTTGCGCAGCCTGGGCATGGCTGCGTTACTGCTGGTTATGGTCCTGCCAGTCAATGCCGCGGATTCAAAAAGTTCTGACGAGTGGCAATTTGGCGCAGAAGTCTACCTCAAAGGAGAATTCAGCCTTAATTAAGTGTCATTCGGGCCGGACCTATTTATTTTCCACCAAACAAGTGAATGTTATGGAATTTGATCAGAAAATGTATCCGGTCCATTTTTTCAGGGCTGGATGGCTGCTGGCGTGTCTGTTGACGACTGCGACTCAGGCAGACATTGGCCCGGCGCTCTCGGGTATTACTGCGCGCGCCGACGATGCATCTACGGTGTTCTGGAGTCCCGCGGGAATTACCCGACTTGATCAGCCGGAGCTGATGACACAGGCAACGCTGGTTGCCATGGAATCAAAATTCAATGTAAAACAATCAAACGTTAACGGTGGCAATGCAAATTATGATTCCAGTATCCTGCTGGTGCCGGGCATTTATTATGCCCACCCCCTCAATGAGCGCTGGAGTGTCGGCGCTTCCCTGACAATTCCTTCCGGCTTTGGTAATGAGTACGGCAAGTCCTGGTCCGGACGTTATCTTTCCGAAGAATCTGATCTCACTTTTGCATTGCTTACGGGCACAGTGGGTTACAAACTCACGGAACAGTGGTCCATTGGTGGTGGACCCATGCTGATGTATACGGATTCGATGACCAAGGCACGCATTAATAACCCGGTTGGA
This sequence comes from Deltaproteobacteria bacterium, assembly GCA_019307805.1. Taxonomy (GTDB): domain Bacteria; phylum Desulfobacterota; class DSM-4660; order Desulfatiglandales; family HGW-15; genus JAFDIX01. The sequence goes on from JAFDIX010000420.1 coordinate 2,618, forward strand.
GGCGATGGTAAGGTCAAGCTCGAGGAGGACGGCACCGCGTTTGGCTGGCAACTCGGCCTGATGTATGACATCAGCAACACCACCCGCATCGGGGCGGTTTATCGTTCCGAATTCGACCCGGACCTGTCCGGCAAACCGAAGTTCAAGAATCTTGACCCGATATTGCAAGATGCGTTAATAGCGGCGGGTTTATTCAACCAGAATGTCGATGTGGATTTCAAGGTGCCGCAGCAGGTCCAGGTGGGCTACTACCAGGAATTCAAGGAAGACTGGTCGTTTACCGTGGATGCGCTGTGGCTCGACATGTCCGAGTTCGGAATCGAGCATGTTAGCGTCGGTGCAGATCATGTTTCATTGCCGAGTGAATTTAAGGATACCTGGGCATTTACAGCGGGCCTGAGGTATCAGTACCGCCCAGACCTGGCCTTTTCTGTTGGAGCTGCGCACACGTCATCACCAGCCAGCAAGAGCAAGCGAGCCATTGCCCTGCCGCTCGACCGGATCATTGCCGTCGGCGCCGGTGTCGAATGGCAGTGGAGAGACTACCTGATTCACACCAGCCTGAATTATGCCGACTTCGGCGATAACAAACTCGACCAGGACGGTGGGCTTGCAGGGCGCATTAAAGGTTCATTCGATTACAATCACGCCGTGATTCTTGATATGCAGATCATCAAGAAATTCTGACCCCTTTTTTGAATTGATGGGGCAATTCGGGGAACAGTATACGTAATTATCCGGGACCTAAAGAATCTGTTGACTTCGTTTTTTTCGAATTCCGTATACTGTCCCCCGAACAGGCACTGGTAGCAGGTGTGTCGATTGCGCTTCTGGTCGGCCTGAAATTTAAGAAAGTTAGTAGGGTGCGCCGTGCGCACCGAAAAGAGAATGCAAACTGTTGATTCATGGTGCGCATGGCGCACCCTGCATACTGGGTTCCAGCTTTCGCCGGAATGACAAAATATGGATAAATCAGAGCTTCATTAAACAATGAAGAGGATGCAGAAACTGATGAGAAAATGGCAACAATCGACAGCTATTGTGTTGTGCGCACTGCTTGTGTTTATGCCGGGTTGCGCGTCGACTGGTAGCAAGTCACTGAAGATTGACACCCGGCAAATTGTGGGTGTGCAGAACATGCGTTCTGAAATTACCTTCATGCTGGAAAGTATGGGTTATGAATGGCAGTCCGTACGTGATCCTGTGACAGGGCAACCCGTGAAGGTGGCCGATACACTCGGGCAATACAGGATGCAGTTCAGGGCCACTGGCAAGGTTGCTGTGCATGTTGATGTGCACATTCGCAAAGATAA
>JAFDIX010000421.1 GCA_019307805.1 Deltaproteobacteria bacterium
TGAATGCGAACGCAACAAGGCGCTTGCCCGTAAAATCCACGTCTCTGCCACAAGGGATATCGTAGAGGCCCTTCAGGACAGGGACATAAAGCTTATCTATATATCGACCGATGCCGTCTATGACGGCGGAAGAGGCCACTTCTCAGAGGAGACCGATGGGCTAGATCCCAAAAACCAGTATGGCATCACCAAACTGGAAGGGGAGCAGGAGGTCCTCAGGAAAGAGGGTGCCCTCATTTTAAGGACAAACATCTTCGGGTGGAATATTCAGAACAAAAGGAGCCTGGGGGAATGGGTACTGCAGGAGTTAACGGCCGGAAAGGGCATCAAAGGTTTTCAGGATGCGCGGTTTTCCACCATCTATACCATGGAACTGGCACATGTCATTGACCTGGCAATCGAGAGGAACCTGGCCGGTGTATTTAACTGCGGTGCTTCAGATGTCTGCTCCAAGTACGCCTTTGCACAAAAAATTGCAGGGCATTTCGGGCTGGATAAAACATTGATCACCCCGATATCCATCGATGATGGTCCCTTCGAGGGAAAAAGGGGGAAGGATCTCTCCCTGGATGTCAGTAAGCTGGAAAATGCCCTGGGATATGCCCTCCCCAGCATTGATTACTCGGTGGAGCGGTTTTACCGCGATTTCATGATCGGGCTGCCCGAGCGAATCGGCCGGGAGGTGAAGGAGACCCGGGAAGAAAACAGGGAAATCCCCTACGGTCGCCAGTGGATCGATAGGGATGACATAGAGGCCGTATCGGCGGTCCTCTCTTCACCGCTCATCACCACGGGACCCAAGGTGCAGGAGTTTGAAAAGGCCGTGGCGGATTTCTGCGGTGCCCGATACGGCATTGCCGTGAACTCCGGCACCTCGGCCCTGCATATGGCCTGCCTTGCCGCGGGAATCGGGCATGGGGATGAAGTCATTACCTCCCCCAATACCTTTGTGGCATCCGCCAATTGCGCGGTGTACTGCGGGGCCATTCCGGTTTTTGCAGATATCGGCGAGAAGACCTACAACATTTCTCCTGCAGAAATAGAAAAAAAGATCACGGAAAAGACCAAGGCCGTCATTCCCGTCCACTTTGCCGGGCAGAGCTGTGATATGCAACGGATTTCCGGGATTGTGAAGGAGGCGGAAAAAAGATACGGGCACAGGATATTTATCATTGAGGATGCCTGCCACGCCCTCGGATCAAAATACAGGGGCCGGGAAGTGGGGTCATGCACCTACTCGGATATGGCAGTCATGAGTTTTCATCCGGTAAAACACATCACCACCGGCGAGGGTGGAATCGTTTTGAGCAATGATGAGGCGATTTCTAAAAAACTCAGGAAATTGCGTTCCCACGGTATTACAAGCAGTCTCTCAGAATTTGAATATAAAGATATTGCCGCCAAACAGACACCAAAAGGCTATGCCCCCGGGAAAAACCCGTGGTGGTACTACGAACAGCAAGAACTTGGCTTCAATTATCGCATCACGGATATACAGGGTGCACTGGGCATTTCTCAACTCAAGAAACTTGAAAGATTCAGAAGGCGCAGGCGCATAATAGTAGATAGGTATAATGAGGCCTTTGGGGGCATGGAATATCTCCAAACACCTTTCGAATCTGAAGACTGTGACAGCAATTTTCATCTCTACGTCCTTCTCTTTGACTTTGAAGAAATGGGTCTGGAACGCCCGCAGTTTATCATTGAACTAAAAAAAAGGGGTATTCAATCCCAGGTCCATTATATTCCCGTGCACACTCAGCCCTTTTTCCAAAAACGTTTTAGTACCAAATGGGGTGATTATCCCAAGGCAGAAAATTATTACCGGAGATGTCTTTCCATTCCATTATTCTCGGCTATGACCCATAGTGAAGCGAACAGGGTTATTCAATCCATAGGTCAACTGGTGCAGGAATCCGATGGGCAAGGAAATGCATAGGCCCGAGGAAAAACATTTGATGGAAGAAGCTCCTGCAACAAATAAAAGGTTATCCCGGGTTGTGCTAGGCACAGCCCAACTTGGCATGGAATACGGAATAGCCAATAGGGTGGGAAGACCGGACATAAAAACGGCTGAGGCCATTATCAGGGAGGCTTGGCAGGGGGGTATCCGGGAGTTCGACACGGCTCAGGCCTACGGGGAGAGCGAGAAGGTTCTGGGAAAATGTCTAAGGACACTGGGCCTGAGCGGAGAGGCTAGAGTCATATCAAAGCTGCCACCCAATCTCGGGGGTAGTGATGAAAAAAACATCGAAAGGGCTGTTGAAAGATCTTTGACGCGCCTCGGCGTGGATTCACTTTTCGGACTTCTGGTTCACAAAGAGTCATACCTGGACCAATTTCACAAAGGACTGGAAGAAACACTCTCAAAAATCATTGAGAAGGGCCTGGTGAGAAATATTGGTATTTCCATTTATTCACCGGAGAGGGCCCTTGAGGCCCTGAAAAAACAAGTGATTTCCATTGTGCAGATTCCGACAAACCTTCTTGACAGACGCTTTGAAGCTGCGGGGGTCTTTAGAGAGGCTGGACAGTGCAATAAACAGATCTATGTGCGCAGTATCTTCCTGCAGGGACTGCTCCTCATGGCGCCGGATGAGGTTCCCCCCGGGATGAGGTTTGCTGCGCCGATTCTGGAAAGGGCCGGCAGGCTGGCAAAAAGATCCGGCCTCACAAGGGAGCAACTGGCACTTGGATATGTCAGGCAGGCCCATCCGGAAGCGAAGGTCATTTTCGGGGCGGAAACGCTCGAACAGGTGCAGGAAAATTTAAAAAGCTGGGAAATGGTTTTGCCTGATGGAATTTCGTCACAGGTCCAGAAGGATTTTGGGAATGTGGAGGATAAAATATTGAATCCAGCAGCATGGCCACTTCATGGAAAAAGGTAAGGGTTTATCTTGGAGAAAAGGGAAGAAAACTTTATTTCTATTAACGGAGAGCGAATATACCTCAGGGTTGTGAGGCCGGCAGATGTCACCGAGCATTATTGCAGTTGGATGAACGATCCGGAGGTGAACGCCTACCTGGAAAGCAGATTCTATCCCCACACTATGGAGTCTCTTCAAGATTATGTAAAAGAAAAATCCGAGGATTCCCGTACGGTTTTTCTGGCAATTGTTTTGAAGAACGGGGACAGGCATATTGGCAATATAAAACTGGGGCCCATTGATTGGAATCACCGCCGGGGCGACATTGGCATTATTATCGGTGAAAAGGACTGCTGGGGGAAAGGGTACGCATCAGAGGCGATTGGATTGATCAGTGATTACGCCTTCAATAAACTGAACTTACACAAAATCACAGCAGGGGCTTACCAAACCAATCCAGGGGCCCTGAAGGCTTTTCTGAAAAATGGCTTTCAGGAAGAAGGGATCAGGAAACAGCATGTTTATTGCGAAGGGCAGTATTTAGATATAATCCAAATGGGTTTGATGAATCCCAGAGGGTCAAATGATGGGAAAGACACTAACTAGATCACTGGAAGCGCAGAGCCGTGCAAAGACATTAATCCCGGGGATGACGCAGTTACTGTCAAAGCGCCCTGACAGGTTTTCATTGGGCATATGGCCTGGATATTTCAGCAGGGCTCAGGGTGCAGAGGTTTGGGATCTGGACGGGAACCAATATACGGATATGAGCATTGCGGGTATCGGTGCCAATGTGCTCGGTTATGCAGATCCGGATGTGGACAGGGCGGTGAAAATCGGGATCGATAAAGGGTCGAGCAGTTCCCTCAATTGCCCCGAGGAGATTGAACTGGCTGAACTGTTGTGTGATCTGCACCCATGGGCAGAAATGGCACGGTTTACGCGATCGGGCGGGGAGGCCATGACCGTGGCGGTGCGCATTGCCAGGGCCCATACAGAGAGGGACAAAATTGCTTTCTGCGGATACCATGGGTGGCATGATTGGTACTTG
>JAFDIX010000422.1 GCA_019307805.1 Deltaproteobacteria bacterium
CCTCATCGCCCTGCTCTTCACCATTGTCGTGATGTTTTCCCTGAAGGGAGAGTATATTGTTCAGCTTCCCATGGATGTGATTCGGGTGGCCATTCCCCTGTGTATCTATTTCGTAATCATGTTTTTTGTCTCCTTCTTCCTCTCCATGAAGGTGGGGGCCACCTATGAACAATCCACCACCCTGAGTTTCACTGCGGCGTCCAACAACTTTGAGCTGGCCATAGCCGTGGCCGTGGCCGTATTCGGTATCGACTCGGGCCAGGCCTTTGCCGCGGTGATCGGGCCCCTCGTGGAGGTGCCCGTGCTGATCGGTCTGGTGAATGTGGCACTCTGGTTGAAGGGCAGGTACTTCCCCTATTCCATGGAAACACCCACGGGTATCTGTCATGTGACCTGTGAGCCATGAACGGAAAAAAGAAAATATTATTCCTGTGTACAGGAAATTCCTGCCGAAGCTCCCGGAGGCGTTATCAGAGGGTTGACACGCCTACCAAGTATATATATAGTATTTTAGTCGGAAAACAAAGGGCGCTTCTATGAATATCAGGAAAAAAAGCCTCAAAATACTCGCATTAACGCTGTCAGTAGCCTTGCTGGGCATTGGCGCAGCCCCTGCCACCGCAGACTGTTCCAATGACTGTTGCTGTATAGCCCCCTCCAAAATTCAATTTCAGGATATCACCCCCATCTCCCAGATGACACGCCATATGCAGGAATACGAAAGAATGCATGAGGGGTCTCATCAGGTGCACACATTCTTTCTTCTGGTGCAGTCAGATACCAAAAGGAATGGGTGTGAGCAAAGGACTACCGAATCATCCTGCGGTGTGGAACCGTTGCCCGGGCTTGAGGTTTTACATTGTTCACTCCAGACAAACCCGCGAGCAGAGCACATTTTTTATGCCTATTGTACTGTGAATGCAGGGATGATCGAAACCGACTCCCTTTTCTTTGGACCCGCAGCCAACGATGGACTCATGGTCAGGGCGGGTCCCCAACCCCTGTACCTCCAAAATCTTTCCCTTCTGATTTAACCCCATCGGTTTGCCCGAAGTTTGTGCACTCAATGGTGCATTATCCCTAACGTTGCAAAAGTCGAGGATGCCCCAGATCTAAGGCGCCAAGGGTGAAGCTGTAGTACTTTACCGCGAACCCTTTGCAACGAAGGAGATGGGGTATCCTCGGCTTTCCCGAAGGGTAAATAAAATGGCATCTTTTCACTGATTTCATGATGCCACTTTCGGTGAATTCCAAAATGCAAGTCGAAAAGGTGGAAAAGGTCTATCATTATTGGTTTTAAACCCGTTTTGCCATTTTATTTATGCAACTAAAGGGTTAACTCCCCTTGAGAGGGCACAAACGCCTTTTCCGTTTCATTCATTAGGTCCGTCCCGTGGAACCACCGGTGAGTCATGAGAATGCTCATCATTGGGTTTCCCGTGGTCCATTCATAGGGGCAGGGGCGCAGTAACCGATACATTCCACTACAACAGGAGGAATTATGTCTAAAAAGAAGAACCAGAGAGGCCAGCAATCTTTTGAGGAAAAACAGGCAGCCAAAAAAGCGGCGGTGCTGAATGCAGGGACACATAAGGGGAAAAGCCGGTTGACTTTAATTCTTGTTCCCATTTGTGTCGTCATTTTGGTTTTTGCAGGGATTTATCTCTTTAGATCCGGGGGCGCCCAACAGGCCGTGGCCCTCGCAGACGAGGTGAGCCACCCGGTGAAACTCTTTGAGGATGGCAGGGCCCGTCATTTTCAGATGGATACCGGTGAGGGTCTCTCTATCAAATATTTTGTTCTCAAGAGTTCCGATGGTGTGGTCCGAGCCGCCTTTGATGCATGCGATGTGTGTTGGCCTTCGGGGAAAGGGTACTACCAGGAAGGAGACTATATGGTGTGCCGGAACTGCGGAAAGCGCTTCGTATCGGTCAAGGTAAACGAGATAAAAGGAGGATGTAACCCGGCGCCTCTGGAGAGGCAGGTCGTGGGTGACAAACTGGTGATCAAGGTGAAAGATATTCTTGCGGGGAAGCAATATTTTGATTTCTCCGGGAAGGGTTAGCAATGAAACTGCGAAATATTTCCCTGGCCCATCTGAGACGTAAAAAGGCAAAAGCCGTGTTTATCTTTGTGGGTCTCCTTGTCGGGGTGTCTTCTGTGGTGGCATTTATGAGCCTCGTTGATGCCTTGACCCGTGACATTAACCATAAACTCGAAAAATACGGCGCGAACATCTTGATCATGCCAAAGACAGAGAATCTTTCCCTCACCTACGGCGGATTGTCCCTGGGGGGGATATCCTTTGAGATGCAGGAAATCCTTCAGGAGGATTTGAAGGGCATTACATCCATCAATAATGCCGCCAATGTGGCTGCGGTTGGTCCCATGGTGCTGGGTGCCGTAAAAGTGAAAGATCACAATGTGCTCTTGGCGGGAGTGGACTTTAGCGTGTCCCATTTTCTTCGTCCCTGGTGGAAGGTGCGGGGCGAAAAACCCGGAGAGACAGAAATCTTGTTGGGTTTTGAAGCTGCCCGCACACTGGGTGTGGATGTGGGAAACACCCTTGAGGTCAACGGAAGAGCCCTTGAGGTTTCGGGTGTCCTTGAGTCAACAGGATCACAGGATGACCAGATCATTTTCACACATCTTTCAACGGCACAAACAATTCTGGGAAAGGAAGGTCGTATTTCCATGGCCGAGGTTGCGGCACTTTGTAACAACTGTCCTATCGATGACATGGTGAAGCAGATTTCAGGGGCCCTCCCCGGCGCCAAGGTGATGGCCATCAAACAAGTGGTAAGCGGGCGGATGGCGACTCTGGGCCATTTCAACCGCTTCGCCTACGGGCTCTCCGCCCTTGTAGTACTCGTGGGTGGACTGGTGGTTCTTGTCACCATGATGGGGAGTGTGCGCGAGAGAAAATCCGAGTTCGGCATCTTTCGGGCCATCGGTTTTCAAAGGAGCCATGTGATTCGCATGGTCCTCCTGGAAGCGGGGCTTATTTCCGCGCTGGCGGGAGCGGCAGGTTATCTGCTGGGACTCATCATCACAAAAACAGCAATCCCCCTTTTCACGGAAAGCGTGGGGGTGCAGGTCCCCTTTGATCCTGCACTTGCAGGGGGTGTGTTCATACTGGCGGTCATGCTGGGAATCATATCCAGTATCTATCCTGCCTATTTGGCAGGCAACCTCGATCCCAATGAGGCCCTCAGGGCCCTGTAGGAGGAACCTCGAATGAGCTATATGCAAGCGGAAGGATTGATAAAGGAATACGGATCCGGGGAAACATCATTCATGGCAGTCAGGGGGATGAGTTTTGAAATCCAACAGGGTGAATTTGCAGCTATCATGGGAGAATCGGGATCCGGAAAATCAACACTTCTCACCATGATGGGGGCCTTAAATTCGCCCACCAGCGGCACCTACCGGGTGGATGATATTGATGTCTATTCCCTGGGGCAGGATCAGCGGGCGGAATTTCGAAGGGAATTTCTGGGATTCATCTTCCAGAGTTTCTACCTGATCCCCTATCTCACCGTCATTGAGAATGTCATGCTCCCTTTGGCCACCGCTCGAATGGCCTCCAAGGAAAAGCGGGCCATGGCAGAAAGTGCCCTGGAACAGGTGCGGATGGACGGCAAAACCCATCGCCTGCCCGGTGAAATTTCCGGAGGGGAGCAGGAGCGGCTCGCCATCGCAAGGGCCATCGTGAATGAGCCGACCATCCTTTTAGCTGACGAACCAACAGGAAATCTGGATAGCGATAACAGCCATGCCGTCATGAAGCTTTTTCAAACCCTCAATGAGGCCGGCATGACCATTGTGATGGTGACCCATAGTCAGGATTGCGCACAATACGCAAAAAGAATGCTTCGGGTTTCCGATGGTCTGCTGGTGGATGAGGAAGAGGCAATAGGAACCAAACAATGTATCAGAAAAGGTGATGTGGGCCCAGACCGGTAAGGCCGCCCACTTGGCATCTTAAGAAAAGATCAATGAAGGAGGGATGAGAATATGAAAAATGTGAGAAAGGTTTTGTCCAACAGGTTTGTGATATCCGGCGTAATGCTTTTTCTGGTTGTCACCGTGGCCATAGCGTTCGGGTTTCGGCAGTCAAAGGAAGAGGCGAAACAGCCCATAGTCAGGGA
>JAFDIX010000049.1 GCA_019307805.1 Deltaproteobacteria bacterium
TCATCGGTTCAGCCGCTGCTGCAGGCATGTTCATTGCCATGTTTGACTAAATTAGGAGTTTATCGGAGAGCCAAAGTAAACGGAGTGAAGGAAATAAAATGAAAAAGATTACCCTGTGCATGATCATGTTGTTCTTGCTGTGCCCCTCGCTTTCAGGGGCGGCTGAATTTCTTGGAGCTCCTGTGGCCCCCCGGGCAGAGGAGATTTCCAAAACCGAATCACGCCTTGAGGTAAAGAGCGCCCTCCCCCACGATGAGGTCCTGGCCTTCTACAGAGCGGCCCTCAAAGGTCAGAAGGACATAAAATACCGGGATTGGAAAGAGGCGACCTATATTGAGGATGATGGAAAGCTGCTCTGGCACTCCATCACCATTTCAAAGGAGGACAAGGGAGGGGCCACCGTAGTCATTATGAAAGACAACTGGACATGGATCATCGGGACCCTTGTCCTCAGATACATCGGCGTCTTCGTGGTCCTCCTTTTTCTCCTTTTGGGGATAACCGCCTCGGGGGCTATCATCTCCCGGTCCGTGGCCAAAATGGAGGCCAAAAAGGCGGCAGAGAAGGCCTGACGCACACTCCTTTGATAAAAAAGGCCTCTTTTACTCGCGTGAAAGAGGCCTTTTCTATCCTAAAAAAACCAATTCTTCTTTTTTTTAATCAAAAAATGCCCAAGCTGTCATATCCCAGCCATAGGATCCAATGCTGAATGCGTACAACCGGGCAGTGAGAGAAACCATTCTCACCACTGGTACCCCCACTTTTCAGTTATTCCAACACAATCATAACCGCGTCTGCCTCAACCGCGTCGCCCGCTTTGCACTTTATCTCTTTTACCGTACCCGATGCCGTGGCCACAACAGGAAGTTCCATCTTCATGGCCTCAATGATGACTACTTCATCATTTTCGCTTACCGAGTCACCCACACTCACTTTCACATCAATCACTTTCCCACCCATAGGGGCCGTAATATCGCTCACAGTATCACCCTCCTTAGACAGTTTTTTTTGGCTCGAAAAATGAAACGCTTCATATAACATTGAAGAGGCATCCCGTGTCAAGGGCAAACTCATCTTATTCCCCCTGTATCTCAAAAAAAGCGCCCCCTCCGGGCCCACCCGGGGCCATTCCCGGGAATACTTGACATAACCCTTTCATTTTACTAATATTAATTTATTTATGCCGCTTCATAAAAGGGAACCGGCGTGCGGACGCATCTAAAGGCGTGCGATTTTCTTACCCCAAAAGTCCTCAGGAGGACCGTAAATGCCTGTTTACCAATGGGTTGCCATAACCAAAAAGGGACGGAAGCTGAAGGGTGAACTCGATGCAGCCAATGAGAAAATTGCCCTGAATCAGCTGAGAAAGCGAAATTTTGATGTCAAAAAACTCAAGGAGAAGCCGAAGGATATCTTTGCAAACATCTCCTTTATGCAGCCCAAGGTAACAAGCAAGGATATCGTTATCTTTACCAGGCAGTTCTCAACCATGATAGATGCGGGTCTACCTCTCGTCCAGGGCCTCGGGATCCTGGGGGGGCAATTGGAAAACCCTACTTTCAAGAGAATCCTGCAGCAAATCACCAGAGATGTTGAAAGCGGCTCCACCCTGGCCGAGGCCATGAAGAAACACCCCGCAGTCTTTGACAATCTTTTCGTGAACCTCATCGCTGCCGGAGAGGTGGGCGGTATTCTGGACACCATCCTGCGCCGCCTCTCAGAGTATATTGAAAAGAACGAGAGGCTGAAAGCCCGAATCAAAGGGGCCATGACCTACCCCATTGTCGTTATGGCCATTGCCATCCTTGTCATTGCCGTTATCCTCATCTTTGTCATCCCGGTTTTCGAAGACATGTTCGCAAGCTTCGGCAAGGCATTGCCCGTACCTACCCAGATCGTGGTGAACATGAGCCGGTTTATGAAGGGCAATATTCACTGGTGCCTGCTGGGACTCGGCGCTCTGGCTTACGCTGCCAAGAAATACAGAAAGAGCAAAGGGGGAAGAAAGACAACCGATTCTCTCGCCCTGAAACTGCCCGTATTCGGGATGATGCTCAAAAAAGTGGCTGTCGCAAGATTTACCCGAACCCTGGGGACCATGATCCAGAGTGGCGTCCCCATTTTGGACGCATTGGATATCGTCGCGAAGACCTCCGGGAACGTCATCCTCGAAGAGATTATTTACGACGTCCGCTCAAGTATTGCTGAGGGGCAGACCATTGCGGAACCCTTGTCGGAGAACGATATATTCCCGGGCATGGTAATACAAATGATCTCTGTGGGAGAAGCCACCGGCGCCCTGGATACCATGCTGGAGAAAATCGCCGACTTCTATGACGAAGAAGTGGATCAAGCGGTGGAGGCCCTGACTTCGATGCTGGAACCGCTGCTCATGCTTTTTCTCGGTGGTTCCATCGGTGGTCTGGTTGTCGCCATGTACCTGCCCATCTTTCAGATGGCTGCAGCCATGGGTTAAAACAATCGCCATGGTCATCCCTGACCTCAAAATTTCTCAACCTGAACTGTCCAGTCGCCTTCAAAAGCTCATGTTTATGAGGGTGCTGTTTGTCTCCCTCCTGCTGGGCGCCTCTGTTTTCATCCAGGTCAGGGCGACAAAGACCTATTTCGGGGAACTCCAGACCTCCCATTATCTCCTTATCGCCACCATTTATTTCCTGACTTTTTTCTACGTTATTCTTCTGAAACGTCTCAAAAACCTGCTCAAATTCGCCTATGCCCAGCTCATTATTGATACCCTGGTCGTGACAGCGATCATCTACGCGACGGGCGGCATTGAGAGCATATTTTCCTTCCTGTATATTCTGGCCATCATAAACGGCAGCATCATTCTCTATCGCAAGGGTGGCATGATCGTTGCCTCCAGCAGCAGCATCCTCTACGGACTCCTCCTCGATTTACATTACTACGGGGCCATCCATCCCTTTGGAGCATACCTCGGCCCTGCTTCAGAATACCAGAGTTCCTATATCTTCTATATGATCCTGGTGAATACCGCTGCCTTCTATTTGGTGGCCTTTTTGAGCAGCTATCCTTCTGAACAGGCCAGGAAAAGCCGGGTTGAACTCAAGGCCACCCAGGAGGATATTGTAAAGCTGGAGGCCCTCAACGAGAGGATCATTCGAAGTATCACCTCCGGTCTTATCACTCTGGACGGAGAACACAGAGTCATACTGTTTAACCCCGCGGCCGAGAGTATCTTCGGATTTTCTGCGCGCACCGCCATTGGGCACAAGGTCTTCGACGTTTTCCCCTTTCTGAGGGAACACCTGGAAAATGGCATTGGCGGGTCAGGGCGAGGGTTTAGAATGCCAACCACATTTCTTGATCTCCCCTATCAAAGATCAGACGGAAAAGACCTCTATCTCCGGTTTTCCGTCTCACCGCTCGAACTTACAGAGGAAGGGCATACCGGAAATATTCTTTTTTTCCAGGACATGACGGAGATAAAAAAAATAGAGGAGGAGATGAAGAAAGTAGAGGGGCTCGCAATGGTAGGTGAATTGGCCGCGGGGATAGCGCACGAGATTAGAAATCCCATGGCCTCCATCAGCGGGTCCATCCAGATGCTTAAAGAAGGCCTGGCCATTGACGATGTTCATGGCCGCCTCATGGAGATTATTCTGAGGGAGATCGAAAGGCTCGATAACCTGGTAAACGATTTTCTCCTTTTTGCAAGGCCCAAGCCGGCCAACCTCCAGCAGGTTGACCTGAAACAGTTGATTATGGACTCCCTGGCGCTTTTTGAGAATAGCGGGCAATGTGCCGAAAAGATTAAAGTGGCCACGGATTTCCACGGACCCGTCACCATTGAAACAGATCCGGAACAGATCAGGCAAGTTTTGTGGAACCTCTTCTTAAATGCCAGTGAGGCCATGCCCCGGGGAGGAGCACTCCATGTGGGCACGGGCGTGGTGGACACCTCCCGTAACAGCACGGACCCCGGGCACAAAACGGTCAAAATTACCATTCGGGATACCGGCGAGGGCTTCAAACAGGAGGTGCTGACGAACCTCTTCACGCCCTTTTTCACGACCAAGCAAGGTGGATCAGGACTGGGTCTTGCCACAGTAAAAAGGATCATAGAAGGGCTTCGAGGAGAAATTATTGGCAGGAACCATGATGAAGGGGGTGCGGAAATCAGCATTCTACTTCATACCTCCCACACCCAATCACCTACCCAGGAGGCTGTCCGCCTTCAGCATCCGGCATAATAGATTATGAAAGCGTTTTATGGTACACAACACCCCATGGGTGAAACCTTCCCGGGAACGGTTCTCTTTGAAGGAATGGTGCACCCGATCTTGAAAGAGAGCGTTGATGCCCATGCTTGAACAACCCTGGTTCTCTCAAATTAAACGTCCCAGCCGTTATCTGGGAAACGAAATTAATGCAATCAAGAAAGATCCTGCAGCCATTGATGTCTCCGTGGCACTTGCCTTTCCCGACGTCTATGAAGTGGGAATGTCCCATTTGGGACTCAAGATTCTCTATCGTATCCTGAACCGCATGGATTGGCTGGCTGCGGAAAGGGCATTTTGCCCGTGGATTGATTTGGAAAAAGAACTTCGTGAAAGGAAGCTGCCCCTTACCACTCTGGAATCAAAAAGGCCCCTCGCAGATTTTGACATCATTGGTTTCAGCCTTCAACACGAACTCACCGTAACCAATGTACTGACCATGCTTGATCTGGCTGGTATCCCCTTCCTCGGCCAGGAGAGGGAGCAAACGTTCCCCCTGATTCTCGCCGGCGGACCTGCCTGTTTCAACCCCGAACCCTTTGCATCTTTCTTTGACGCCATGGTGATTGGGGATGGCGAGGAGGTGCTTCCCGAAATCTGCAGGACGGTGCGGGACGCCAAACTCCAAAAAAGAGAAGGCAAAAGGGAACTTCTCTCGAAGCTTGCCCAAATCCCCGGGGTCTATATCCCCGCCTTCTTTGACGTGAAATACAATAGGGACGGCACCATCAGCGCCATTGACCCCCTTCTGGAAGGATACGGAAAGGTGAAAAAGGCGCTTGTTCCCGATATCGACCAGTATCCCTTTCCAACCGATCAGGTGGTCCCCTATACTGAACTGATACATGACCGTTTGGCCATCGAAATCACCCGTGGCTGTACCAGAGGATGCCGCTTTTGCCAGGCAGGCATGGTATACCGACCGGTCAGGGAAAGAAAGCCCCAGTCAGTGCTGAACTATGCTGAAGAAGGGTTGAATCTCACAGGGTTCGATGATCTTTCTCTGCTGTCCCTCAGTTCCGGCGACTATAGTTGTTTGGGACCAGTACTCAAGGCCCTCATGGACAAACAGGCGCGAGACAATATTGCCTTGAGCCTTCCCTCACTGAGGGTGGATAGCCTGGATCCGGCTTGGTTCGAGCAAATCAAAAGGGTCAGAAAGACGGGTTTTACCATTGCCCCGGAGGCAGGCAATGACAGGTTGCGGGGGAGCATCAACAAGGCACTCACAAACCAGGATATTCTGCGTATGGCCCGGGCAGTCTATGGTGCGGGGTGGAACCTTATAAAGCTTTATTTTATGATCGGGCTTCCCGGGGAAACAGAAGAAGACCTTCAGGATATTATTCGGCTCTCAAAAGAGGTCATCCGCTGTGCCGGTGGCCAGGGGAAAAGGCCAAAACTCAATGTGAGCGTCGCTACCTTTGTCCCCAAATCCCACACGCCTTTCATGTGGGTTCCCCAGTTGTCCCTGGAGGAGAGCCGCAGGCGCATTCGAATCATTCAGGACGGCCTGAGGGGGGGCAGAATACGGGTAAAATGGAACCAGCCGGAAATGAGCTGGCTGGAGGGGATCTTTGCTCGAGGTGACCGGCGATTGACCGAGATCTTGACAGGGGCTTGGCATATGGGCGCCAGATTTGATGCCTGGGGTGAGTGCTTTGACATGGATCTGTGGCAAGAGGCCTTTGAGCGGTACCGGTTGGCCCCTGATTTTTATCTGGCTCGAACGAGATCCCCGGAAGAATTTTTCCCCTGGGACCACATCACTGCCGGTGTAACAAAGGACTATTTGAAGAGAGAATGGAAGCGGTCTTTGCAGGGGAAGGCAACGCCCGACTGCAGATTTCAGTGTCTGGAATGCGGGGTATGTGATCATGAAAAAATTGACCCTGTCCTGTGCAATGAGAAGGGAATTCTCCCGAGGACACCGCCCTCCCCTTTAAAAGACAGCGGGGTGCCCACCAAGAGATATCGCATCACCTTCTCCAAGACCGGCCATGCCAGACATCTCAGCCACCTGGAACTGATGCGCGTTTTCATGAGGGCATTCAAAAGGGCCGGTTTGGATCTTGTGTATTCCAAGGGCTTTCACCCCATGCCGAAAATGGCTTTTGATGCCGCGCTGCCGGTGGGAACCGAGAGCATTCAAGAAACGCTGGTTCTGCAGGTGTTTGACACCCTGCCTCCAGGCCCTTTGAATGAAGGGCTCAAAAGCCAACTTCCTGAAGGTATCAGGATCCTTGCACTGGAAGACGTCACCCATGGCGACAGAAATTCAAAACCAAGTGAAAGTCACTATCATGTGACGATCCATGGGCAGCATCTGGACAGGCATTTCCTGGACGATTTCCTTCAGTCCGATTCTTTCCCAATCAATAAAGAAGGCAAAAAAGGCCAACAGATTGTCAACGCGAGAGCCCTGGTGAAATCCATGGATCTGATTCCACCCGACGGCCTGGAGTTGGTCCTGAGACATATCCCGGGACCGGCTTTGAAGCCGGCGGAGATTATTCAGGCGGTATTCCATCTCAATGACCAAACCGCAACCGGTGCACGGATATTGAAAACCATGCAGGTCCGGCATCAGGGAAAAGAGGAAGAACATGCCCAATGAACTGATCATCAACACAAGACCCCATGAGACCCGGGTGGCCCTGATAGAGAACGGTGTCGTGGTTGAGCTGCACATCGAGAGAAAGACGGGCCAGGAACTCAATGGAAATATCTATCGCGGGCGTGTGGTCCGCGTCCTTCCGGGAATGCAGGCATCCTTCGTGGACATTGGTTTCGAAAGGAGTGCATTCCTCTATGTCTCGGATGTTCACAGGGAACTTTCGGAACTGGAGCAGATGATGCTCCGCAATAGCCTGAATAATGAAGATCACTCATCCCAGGATTTGGAGGAGGTTCGGTCCGACCCTATTACAGACATATCATTCAACATTGAGGACCTGCTCCATGAGGGTCAGGATATCATGGTCCAGGTATCTAAAGAACCTATCGGGACCAAAGGGGCCAGGCTCACCTCCCATGTCTCCATCCCGGGCAGACATCTGGTGATTATGCCCACGGTGAACCATATTGGGGTGTCCAGAAGAATCGAGGATCCCGATGAAAGGGAACGGCTGCGAAACATCATCCAGGAGATCCGGCCGAACAGTATGGGCTTCATCGTCAGGACCGTCAGCGAGGGAACCGATGAAAACAAACTGGAATCCGAGATGAATTTTCTTATGAAACTATGGTCCAATGTGCAGGAAAAAATGGCCAAAACCCCTGCACCTGGTCTCCTTTACAGGGACCTGAATATCTGCCTGCGATCCGTACGTGATCTTTTTACCCGGGAAGTGGATCGGCTCATCATTGACTCCAGGGAAGAGTATAAGAATATCATGGAATTTATCGAGACCTTTGCCCCGAGGCTGAAATATTCTGTTGAACTCTATGAAGGCGAAGACCCTATCTTTGACACCTACGGTATCGAGATGGACATCTCACGCGCCCTGGAGAGAAAGACATGGTTAAAGTCGGGGGGTTACATTGTTATTGAAATGACAGAGGCCCTGACATCCATCGATGTGAACACGGGAAGTTATGTGGGTAAACGAAACCTTGAGGAAACCATCCTGAAGACGAATCTTGAAGCCGTCAAGGAAATCGCCTACCAGTTGCGCTTGAGAAATATAGGCGGTCTCATCGTCATTGACTTCATTGATCTGGAGAAGAAGGCAGACCGGGAAAGGGTATTCATGACCCTGAAGGACGCCTTGAGCAAAGACAAGTCCAAGACACACATTCTAAGGCTGTCCGAACTGGGGCTCATCGAAATGACCCGGAAGAGAACCCGGGAAAACCTCAACAGATTCCTCACCGAACCCTGCCTCTATTGTGAGGGAAGAGGGTCCCTCAAATCCAAAAAAACCATCTGCTATGAGATATTCAGGGATCTTGAAAGGGAGGCGATCCCCACGTCTGAAGGGGGAGATATCTTCGTGCTTGTAAACCCTGAAATAGATCATATCCTCAAGGAAGAGGAGCAGGATTCCATCGTGGATCTGGAGAAGCGGATTAACAAAAGAATCATCATCATTGCCAGGGATTCCTTCCATGTAGAGCAATACGAAATCAGCACCTAAAGTGCCTCATGGAAAAGATGTACTCTCTTCTTCCAGCAATTCCTTCAGCATTTCCTCTAGAGCATCCTCAGCGTTCTCGTCCGCATACTGAGGCCTTTCAACATCCGGATACAGACTGAATATCCCCTTCATTATGACCTCTGCGTGGGGAGGGCAGCCGGCCAGGTGTTGCCCCGCACCGGCATTGTGCTGCTGGCAGATGCCCAGGAATATATTCCTTTCCTCGGGGTTTGGGACAGTTTCTGTTACAGGGCCCAGGAAGACATTCACCTTTTGCCTGAAGGGGCGGTCAATCAGGAGACTCCCGGGATTTTTAGGGTCCGGTCTTCTCAATTTGTGCAGGACATAGTGGAGATATCCCCTGCAGCCCGGACAGGCATTGTCGTCGTGGACAACAAATTGATGACCCCCTTTCATGTTGATGACCGGCTGCTTAAAGGGACTCCTGACCTCCTTGATGGATGCACCGACAGTGGTGATCATTTCAGGCTCCACAGGGCCCAGGCCCTGCATATAGGCCAGCTTAACCGGAGGGGAAAGGACAGGGTCGAGCCCCATGATTCTCATGGTGACGGCATCGACCGCCACGGCATTGGTACCTCCGATGAGCAGGTTCATTGTCTTGGGGCTGCCGTATACCGGGCCGAAATCTTCCTGGGCCGTAAGGCCGTCAATGATCACGAGTTTCGGCTTCACGAGGTGGTGAATATTGATGAGGTTTTGCCAGAGTCCGAAATAATGGGTCATGTACTTCTCAAGGGGTGGAATAGCGCCCTGAAGGTTTTTAATGGCCAGGGACGCAACTGCGGCAAAATGCGTTTTCATCACCGGGAGGTTGATGATGACGTCTGCATCTTCGAGGGTTTGGGGAATTTTTCGCGAGAGCATCCTTTTCCCGCCCGGAACCACCTTCTCAACCAGCCTGTCCGTGTTGAGATCCACAAGATCGACTTTGGCGGGATCTATATCCCTCAGGCTGTCATAACCATAGTGGGCGAAGAGTTTCATTGTTTCGGCCCTGTTGATGGAGGCCCCTTCGGCAACAATCACTTTTTTCGCTATCGGTAGCAGGATCTCAATAAGGGCCTTGAGCAGCCCCAAATCGGTGACAATACCCCCACTGTAGACGCCGTTTCGAAGGCCGTGATCAGCAACGACATTGGGCTTAATGACAACGGTCTGCCCCTTCTTCAGAAATTTTTCCAACCCGCCCAATGCATCCAGGACATGCGTGAGAGAAGCCTTGATTTCACGATGGGACCTGGTAGGGGGGACCCTTTCCAGAACGACCCGTTCTTTTTCAGGGTATTCCCTGCTTGGCCTTTGGCCCGTGACTTTCCTGAGGAACACCGTTGTGCTCAAATCCATCTTGACGAATTCAAACCCCTGGGATGCAAAGAAACGCGTGGGTCGAAAGCCATACGCGACCATCCATGTGTACTTTTCGGTGTCTTCTTTAAGGATCTCGGATGAAACAAGGCTTTCCCTGCTGATGAGGGCATCCACCATGGCTGCTTCCATGCCCTTTCCAGCCCAATTCTCTTCGACCAGTATTTCTTCAATGGTGCTCCGGTGCGGATGATATATGATCCACCCAAACTCCTCAGAATCTTTCTTGGCACCATAGGTGATGATATCAGGGTCTTCTTTCCATTGGCGGGACCTGCGCTCTGCATACCCTTCCGGCGCACCCATGGATCGATAATGATTGGCAAGATTTTCCCAGAACGCCTTTGGTGGTTTTCCCTGTTTTAGCGTGATACCCGATGACATACTTTCCCCTTATTCATCCAAAAGGACCCCATTGGGATGAGGACGGGTCCTTTGCCTATTTAAATTGACGAATCCTTTTGATGGTGCTGTAGGCCTGGTTCAGGGACGATACCTTCCCCTTCATGGCCTCGGCCTCGATTTCATCCATTTGACCATGAAGGTCCGGATGATACTGCTTTACCAGACGTCTGTAGGATTTCTTTACTTCCTCCGGGGAGGAGGTAGGCTCTACCTCGAGGGTACGGCAACATTGCATCAGAAGGGCATCCCCTTCACCCTTTTCAGAGGGTTTCATTTGCTTGCTGATGATAAATCCCAGCAGCGCCCCCACCGGCCCGGCAACATAATATCCCAGACCTGCACCAATGGCCTTTTTCCAACCGGAAGACACCATGGGGTTCTACCCGACCCTCCTCAATTCCATTTTCGAAGAAAACAATGATGGACTCGCAAAAAGTCCGAATTCATCATGCCGGACTTGATGCGGCATCCAGAGCATACTGAAATAACTGGATTCCGGCCTTCGCCGGAATGACGCTTTAAAGGGATTCCAGATTTTTTACGAAAACATCAACAATGGAATGAAATAAGATAATTTTCACATTATATGAACGCCTTAGGAACATTTTGGCCTATGGTTTCCTATGACCTTAACCCCCTAACTTCCTGTCTGTCAATCTTTTCCTATCTTCCCCATATTAAGAAGTTTTGTTTTTTATTGACATTAACTTGTTGTTTTGATACTTGATACCTTTAATTTTCTTGTTAAATTAAATGATAAAAAAACTCTTTAATCCCCTTTTGGGTGCTATTACTGTTCTGCTCTTTATTTTCCTTTCATACTACGGCCTTCCCTTGATTGATTTCCTGGACGGTCGAATCTATGATCTGGAAATGTCCCTAAGCGGTACCCGCGAGTCCGGGAAAAGCAGTGTTGTCCTCATAGATATCGACGACAAGAGCCTCAAAAAACTCGGGCAATGGCCCTGGCCAAGGCACATCCTGGCCGAGATGATTGACAAACTCCATGGAAACGGTGCAAAACTGATTGGGCTCAATATCCCTCTTCTGGATAAAGAATCAAACCAAGGGCTTCAGGAGATCGTCGCATTCCAGGAGAAACTGGATGCCTATGCAGAAGGCAAAAAAACCACTGAACTCCTCACCTGGACCCGGGAAAACCTGGGAATTCTCCAACAGAATCTGGACAACGACCAAATACTGGTGAACAGCATTAAACGGAGCGGTATTATCATTCTCCCTGTTTTCGGAAGGGAGGGGAAAGATGCAAAGGGTTTCAGCAAGGATGAAGTTTCCGTGCTCACCAAGAACTTCCTGAAGCAGTCAAAGAAGGCCGCTTCCCCGAGTGCAGGGACTTTACCCAGGCTGACGGCTATGCCGTTTGATGCCGTCGCTCGGGCAGCCCGGGGAGTGGGGCACGGGAATGTAACGTTTGATCGCCAGATGACCGTACGGACTCACCCTATCTTTCTGTGGTACAAAAATTCTCTGCTGCCTTCTCTGCCCCTGCGAATGGCCATCGCCTCTTCAGGGCTGAAACCGAGGCAGGTGCTCGCCGAACCAGGCCGAATTCAAATGAAAGGGAGCACCATACCGCTCGTCGACGGGAGAATGCTGATCAGTTACAGACTGGGGCAGGGTGACCTGCCCCGGTATTCCTTTGCCGATGTCCTGAAGTCTGAAAAGGCGCCACGCACCATCAAGGGCAGGAATATTATTATCGGATTCAACTCCAGTGAGAGTAAACATATCCCCACCCCCATATCTTCCCACATGTCGGAAAACGAACTGGCTGCCCGCATCCTGGACAATATCCTTAACAAGGATTTTATTGCACGCCCCGCATTCATGGTCCATTTGGAGGTCTTGGCCATGCTTCTGTTGGGATGTTTCGCTACTTTGTTCTTTCCCAAAATGCGTCCCTTGCCAAGACTGGCCTGGACCCTGGGGTTGGTTGCACTTACGCTTGCCGTAAGCCTCACTCTGTTTTCCATACTGCAAATCTGGTTCAAGGCAACCTATATTGGGACCTTTATGATCGCCGTTTTTTTTGTCTTTTCAGTCAAACAGGTATTCTCCAGCGAACGGGTAACCCAGCAGTCCCTCGAAACCAACCGGTTACTGGGGCTTAGTTTTCAAAGTCAGGGCCTCCTGGATCTGGCCTTCGACAAGTTTCAAAAGCTCCCGCTTGACAATGAAACCAAGGATCTCATTTACAACCTGGGAATCGAATATGAGCGGAAGCGCATGATCAACAAAGCGATCGAGGCATATGAATTTGTCAACAAAGGGAGTGGCTTCAGGGACCTGAACGACCGCATTCCCAAATTGAAGGACTCGGACAAATCATCCACCCTTGGAAGCCATGGGCGGACAAAGGAACCCAATATTCTGGATGAAGCCTCCTCGGAAGCCGTCACCAAGCTTGGGCGCTATGACATACTGGGCACCCTCGGGAAAGGATCCATGGGACTCGTGTACAAGGCCCTGGATCCAAAAATCAATCGCCTGCTGGCCATTAAGACCATTCGGTTTTCCGAGGAATTTGATGAGGATGTGATCAGCGAAATCAAAGAGCGTTTTTTCAGGGAAGCGGAGATTGCCGGGCAGCTCTCCCATCCTTCCATCGTCACCATTTATGATGTGGGCGAACATGGAGACCTGACCTATATGGCCATGGAGTTTCTGGAGGGTCACGATCTGGAGAACTACATTTCAAAGAAAACCCTGCTTCCCTTCAGGAAGGTCCTGGATATTGTCGGGCGGGTCGCTGATGCCCTTCACTATGCCCACAAACATGATGTGATCCATAGGGATATCAAGCCGGCCAATATTATGCTTCAGGACAATGGCGGTGTAAAAGTGACTGATTTTGGTATTGCAAAGGCAATATCCTCTTCCAGGACCAAAACAGGAGTGATTCTAGGGACCCCCAACTATATGTCACCCGAGCAGATCATGGGGCAGAAGATCGATCAACGTTCTGATATTTTCTCTCTCGGTGTCCTCTTTTTTCAGCTGTTGACCGGGGAGACACCATTCCACGGTGATAATTTGAGCAGCCTTCTTTACCAGATTACCCAGGTGAAGCATCCCGCGGTACGAGAGTACAATCCCAAAATCCCGAAGGTCTGTGAAAAAATCGTCGATAAAGCCCTTGCCAAGAATCCCAAGACGAGATTCAAGACCGCTGGAGAAATGGGGCGATATGTCAAACTCCTTACATCCAAACTGGATCAGTTGATGAAAAAAAGCTCCCGGTAGTTACTGCCCTATTACGGGGCCTTTGTGCTATATATATATTCTGTTGAAACCGTCGAAAAAGCAGCCGAGGCTGTTGGATGATGTTCAGGTGTAAGGCATCCGACAACAGCCACATTAGAAGATTGGAGTCGTTTTGCAGGTACTAGCCTTCGGAATAACCGATGTGGGTCTCAAGCGAGAGGGGAATGAGGATTCTTTCTCCACCGACGAAGATCTCGACCTGTATGTCGTGGCGGATGGGATGGGCGGACACCTGGCTGGCGAAGTAGCGAGTCAAGTCGCTGTGGAAATGATCAACAAGAGCTTTCGAAAGTGGGTGGGGAAAAATATTCCGCATGACCAGCTCTTCGGCCTACCCGACGATTCCCTCTCATTGGGCGGAAACTACATCCTGAGCAGTATTAAACTCGCTAATAAAATCGTCTATGAGCTGGCCATGAATTATGAACAATACCACGGCATGGGCACCACGGTTGCCGCCATCCATGTAACCCCTGCTCAGATCGTAGTGGCAAATGTGGGTGACAGCCGGATCTATCTGGTCAGAGATGGCACCATTGAACAACTCTCCAAGGATCACACCATTGTTTCGGAACAGATTGAAATGGGGGTCATGACCGAAGAGGAAGCCGAGAACTCCCCTCTCAAACATATTCTCACCAGAAACCTCGGTTCAGCAGAAGAAGTGGAGCCGGATGTCTATGAGGTGGTGCCCTCCAACAATGACAAATATGTTCTTTGTTCGGACGGCCTGACCGATTTGGTAAATGATGATGAGATCCTGGAAATGGCCGAGGAAGCGGATGATCCTGAAGAGCTCTGCCGCCGCTTTGTGGAAAAAGTGTTGAAGCGTGGGGCCCATGACAATACCACGATTATTTCGGTTTTTCTTACGGATGTGCGAAAGAAAAAAGAGGGCCCAATGATAAAACTGGGGGGCTTTTTTGCCGATACCATCATTGGAATCCAGAAATTTATTAGAAAATTTAAGCCATAAGTTAATTTTATGTTGCTATTTTATGTTATATTTGGTATAAAATGATACTCCAACTGGGGGCAGACCATGGCCAGATTAATCCTCACATTCAATAAGCAGGTGATCAAAGAGTTTCCTTTTCTTAAAGGTAGCGTCACCCTTGGTCGTCTGGATGATAATACCATCATCGTCGACAACCTTGCCGTGTCAGGTTATCACGCCAGAATTGACAAGACAGGAGACGATTTTATCCTGACGGATCTGCAGAGCACCAACGGAACCTTTGTCAATGACAAAAAGGTCACCTCCCATAAGCTCATCCACGGGGACAATATCGTCATCGGGAAGCATGTGGTTCTTTTTGTGGCTACTGGAAAAAGCAAAGTCGATGGTGCTGATCCTGCGAAGATGGACATGGATAAGACCATGATGCTCGATACGGCCAAACAAAGAGAGCTGCTGGCCAAACAAAAGGCAGCCCCCACGCCTGCCCAGGCCGTTGACAAAATCGGCGTTATCACCTCCATCGACGGATCTAATCTGGGTGAGTTCGAGCTGAGCAAAAAGCTTACCAAAATCGGAAAGACAGACACCTCGGAGATAAGGTTGTCAGGTTTGCTCATGGGAGCCACGGCCGCAACAATCAGCAGGCG